>CAZNAK010000027.1:8798-12386 GCA_964570645.1 uncultured Cytophagales bacterium
GCTCCCGTGATGACAATCATGACTTTATGTGGTATGGCAATAAAAAAGCCCCCAAACGATAGGCGTTTGGGGGTGCTACTTTTTGTGTAGTGGCGGAGGCAGGACTCGAACCTGCGACCTTTGGGTTATGAGCCCAACGAGCTACCTACTGCTCCACTCCGCGATATTGGATTACAAAGGTACAAAAACATGTTTACTTTGCAAGTGATCTCCAGAAAATCTTTTGTTCATCAGAAAATGAGGAATACTGACCTCATAAAACCTATCCCCCTCAATCTGATAGCCAAGTTTCTCATAAAACTGCACGACGGGTTCCCTTGCATGGAGGTAAATTTCCGTAACCCCACGCGCCAAAAGCCAGCGTTCGGAGGCTAAGATTAACTTTTGCCCGATTCCTTTACCCTGTAAGTCCGCCCTTACGGCAACTTGCCGCATCTTCCAACGTTTTTGAGAGCTTTTGACCATCACCAAACAGCCCAAAAGTTCTTCGTCCTCCCAAAGACTCAAATGTACTTGGTCTTTTTCCAGAGCAAGCTCTTCTTTCGAGAACTTCATTCCAAGGGGCTTGCGGAGCAATTCCTCGCGAAGAGATACCGTTTTTAGATATTCAGTACTATTGTGAGGTGTATTTTTAAGCACAAAAGTTCATTTTTTAGTTACTTGCAAGCTATGGAAAAAATAACCGAACCCCAACGCTTCACCTTTGAGCATCTGCACACATTCAGTAAATCGGTTTTTGAGAAAATGGGATGCCCCACAGAGGAGGCGCAACTCGCCGCTGACGTATTACTATCGGCAGACCTACGCGGAGTGGACTCACATGGAGTCGCTCGGCTGGTTGGATATGTGCGACTTTGGGAAGCAAAACGCATCAACCCGACCCCCCAAGTGAAGGTCGTACATCAGACACCCAGTACTGCCACCGTTGATGGCGACTCAGGGCTGGGACTTGTCGTTGCGCCCAAAGCAATGGAAATTGCAATGCAAAAAGCGGAAACTGTTGGGGCAGGATGGGTCGCCGTTCGGAACTCCAACCACTTCGGGATTGCAGGCTATCATGCCATGCTCGGACTACAAAAAAAGATGATCGGTATGGCACTTACCAATGCCAGCCCACTCGTCGCCCCTACTTTTTCCAAAGAACGGCTACTCGGAACAAACCCCATTGCAGTCAGTGTACCCGCAGGAAAAGAGCCGCCATTCGTCGTGGATATGGCGACGACGACAGTCGCCAACGGAAAACTCGAAATTTTGACCCGACAAAACCGCCCTGCGCCTGAGGGTTGGGTACAAACATCCGAAGGAAAGCCCTCTACGCAGCCCGCAGAGCTAAAGGCTGGTGGTGCGCTTTTGCCACTGGGTGGAGACCGTTTGCACGGAAGCCATAAAGGGTATTGCTTGGGTTCGGTAGTCGATATTTGGTCTGCGGTGCTTTCGGGTGCAGGTTATGGACCTTGGGCACCGCCGTTTGTTTCGTTTTTACCCCTTCCTGACAACCCTCCAGGGCAGGGTTTAGGGCACTTCTTTGGGGCAATGCGCGTAGATGCGTTCCGCCCGCTCGAGGAATTTGAGCAACACATGGATAACTGGATCCGTCGCTTTCGTAATGCCGCCCCCGCCAAAGGCTTTGACAAGGTTTTAATTCCCGGAGATCCCGAACGAGAAGCCGAGGCAGATCGTCGAAAAAACGGCATCGCGCTACTTGACCCCGTTGTTCGGGACTTAAAGAGTGTAGCCGAAAAATTGAACGTGGAATTTTAAACCGTAGAAAGACTTATGAAAAATCAGTTTGAACTCCTACGCATCACGCGTGAGAATATTTTGAAGGCTATCGAGGGCTTGTCAGTAGCACAATTCAACCAGACCCCCGAAGGATTTAACAACAACATTGCTTGGAACTTAGCGCATTTGGTAGCCACGCAGCAGTTACTGGTATATGGGCTTTCTGGGAAGCCGTTTCAGGTATCGCAGGGGCTGATCGACCAAAACCGAAAGGGTACAAAACCAGAAGAGACCTACACAGAGGAGCTTCTGGCAGAAGTTAAAACTTTACTCCAGACTACCGTTGAGCAAATGGAAAAACACCATGAAACCGATCACTTTTCGGGTGACTTCAAGGTATATCCCACCAGCTACGGCATAACCTTACACAGCGTGGAAGAGGCTATTGCATTTAACAACTTGCATGAAGGCGTACATTTTGGGACGATTAAAGCAATTAAGGCTTTGGTATCATGAAAATGCTTAGGACGTGATATCAAAATGCTGCACAACTGTGCAACGGATGGCTGGCATGGTAGTTTCCATACAGATTGAACAAATCCTCAGTGTATAGTATTTGAATCTGGGAAGTTACTCATAAGAAAATTCCATTTTCTTCATTATTTTTGTTTTCAAAACACACAGAAATTATGGCTGGACATAGTAAATGGGCGAATATCAAGCATCGTAAAGCGGCCCAAGATGCCAAACGCTCAAAAGCATTCACTAAACTTATCAAAGAAATTACCGTCGCAACAAAAGAAGGAGGCGACGACCCTGATATGAATCCTCGCCTTCGTCTTGCTATCCAAAACGCGAAGGGAGCCAATATGCCCAAGGATACCATCGAACGCGCTATCCAGAAAGGGGCAGGCAACGACGGCACAAACTACACGGAGTTAACCTACGAAGGCTACGCACCACATGGGGTGGCCATTTACATCGAAGCCAGTACAGACAACACCAATCGAACGGTAGCGAACGTACGAGCCATTTTTAATAAACACAATGGTAGTTTGAGTACCTCGGGGTCGTTGGATTTTATTTTTGACCGTAAGGGGATTTTTATTGTACAACTTGAAGAAGGTAGTGATCCCGACGAGATTCTTTTAGAACTTGCCGATGCAGGTGCAGAAGAAGTTGATGTAGATCAGGAAAGTAGTATGGCAGAAATCACCTGCGAGATGGTGGACTTCGGTAATGTTCAGAAAAAAGTAGAAGAGATGGGACTGGACGTAAAGAGTGCCAACCTAGAGCGCATTCCGACCACTACCAAAGAGCTTAACGATGAGGATTTTAAGGAAGTGATGAAAGTCATCGAAAAACTAGAAGATGACGACGATGTGAATAAAGTCTATCATAACCTTGAAATAAGCGAGGAGCAACTAGAGCTAACCTAAAGTCGGTGTGTTAAGTACCCCACGGGAGTACGTTGTAATTTATGGGCCTTAGTTATTTTTGCAGGTAATTTCCTGCGTCGGCAAAAGCGACGTAAATCCAAGTACAGAGAATTTTTTTCTAGTAGGATAGACAGTAGAAAGTATTCACTATGCTGTAATAAGCCTTCCAGAAGCCTCATGCCGTCTGCTTCCTTCAAGTAATCGAATAAAAAGGTTGCATTTCCACCAAAGTAAGCAAGCTGTAACTCCATGGTGAATCCTCCTGAGTAGTTCTGCTTACTGAATACGCTAACCTGACATTGTGCAATACCGCTAAACTTGATATTTCTTATAACTAAATAATAATACTAAAATAAACATTATTTGCGTCTAGTAGCTTAAAAACCATGGCACGAACCCCACCGCCTTACCCAGAACTTATCAAGGA
>CAZNAK010000028.1:0-12105 GCA_964570645.1 uncultured Cytophagales bacterium
TCTCTGTTCTATCCTTCTTGGTATCTCCCAACCTTTTCCGTCTGGAGACGACCTTGCTCACAAAGCGTCGCAAGAATTGACTTGACTTGGCGGAAAAGAGGATTGTGCTGACAAAGCGATTGAGGCGGTCAATCCTGTCATTGCGATTATGGAAATAAACGCCTACTTTGGCAACGAAGAGGCAATAGCTATCCCCTATCAGCCTAATTTCTTTCGTACCTCAGCGCATCACAGTAATTTATATTTTGGTGCTTCCTTGAAAGCCTTTTGTTACCTAGCTGAGAAAAAAGGGTATGCGTTTATCGGCTGTACTTCGAGTGGGAACAATGCTTATTTTATCCGAAAAGATAAAGTGACACCCGTTTCACAACTCATCACGACAGCAGACGAAGGTTACGTAAGGGCGAGCGCGCGTGAACATCGCAACGCCGAAGGAATACTAACGTTTCGTGATAGTTATGAGGCCCGTACCGAACTCAATGGCTTACCTGTAATTGACGTGGAAACGAGTAAAGAGGAAGTGCTAAGCTTCTGATGAAAGCCTTTTAACGCCGAATGTGGTACAAGGAGCCGTTATTACGTTGTGTGCCCCAGATATCGGGCGTGTAGCGTACGCCTGTACCGTATTTGTTCGGCAAATTAAACACCAACGATAGCTCGTGTGCGTTTGAACTATAATTTGAAAGATTGGAAATCGTAGCATCAAAACTGTACGCAAACTCAAGGTTGTATTTATCCAACCGAAAGCCCGCCATCAGGACGATCGCGTCATTGTTAGGTGTCAGGTTTTGGTAGCGATTGATGGGAAAGCCCTTGTACCAAACACCCAGCATAATGGGCTGATAAACGCCGTAAAGCCCTACATAAGCCTGTTGTGCATCACCCTGACGCTGGTAAGAAAAAGCAGGAATCAAGTCCAAGGGAAAGTACTCAAAAGAATAACGATAAGAGGCATGAAGCGAAAACTTCGTTTGCAAGCGGTTTTCTCCATCCACAAACGACTCACTAGGCCTGTTAATATGATGTGCCGACAGTCCTCCCCAAAAGTTATCTGTCAAAAATAAAATACCCGCCGAAATATCTACGAAGTTTGCATTAGTGGAAGCTATATTTTCTTGTGTCGGCGCACCTGTCGGTCCGTTGTTGTTAAATTGATCCGGGAATAGCAAGCCATCTGTACCAAGCTGACGTTGGTAATACGAAAGCTGCAAGGCAGGTTTCAGGACTGTATTTCTATCCAAAAAGATGTCATAGGAATAAATCAAGCCAATATCGCTACTTCGGTAGGTCGCTGCATTGTTTGCCGAACCTTGACTGTCATGCTTTGCGATAAGGCCAATAGAGCTATTTGCATCGGCGATGTAGTAATCGGCAAAAAATGAAAATGTGGTATAGTTTGCGTCCAGACCAGGCCACTGGTTTCGGTAGTTTACGCCTGCCCTAAAGCTCTGTAACGACCCAGCAAAAGCGGGGTTAATGTACAGTGGAGCTTGATAAAATTGCGAAAACTGGGGATCTTGTGCAAGCAGAGATGCAGGCAGTAAAAAGGAGAATAAGCATATACGTAAAACTAACTTCATCATGGCAGGAATTTATTTATCGCATAACGCTTAACAACGCGCAAATCTTTTAGCGAATTACAATTTTTTTAGTTTCAAGACACTTTTTTATCGTACAAAATTAAAAAAGCTTGAGAAGCTAACGCGGCTCTCTTTGAAACAGTTTCAAACATCACACCAAGCTACTCAAATGGATTGAGACAGGGTACACGTTTCGAGATCCGATCTTGCCCATCCTTAAATTCCACAAAAAGTGTAACGTCTCTTTCTTTGGCACGATTCAAATACCCTTGGTGAGGCAGGGCTTCCCATTCAGAAACTTCCTCACCAGATATGAACCGTATTTTACTTGCTCCAACCGCAAAAATTTTCATTTCTCCCTCTTCCTGAGGCGGACTAAGCCACAAAGCTCCCAAGTTGATGGGAGGAGGTAAATCCGAGAGTGCTCCGTATGAATACAAAATCATGTTGTGAACTTTAAACAAGTCATTGCGTCCCAGCAACTTAGCTTTCCGCTTTAATTCAATGTACCTCTGGTAGGTCTGAATGGCCGAATCGTGTTTTCCGAGGAGTTGATAGGTATCGGCCAACGTCAAAAGCAGCGCTTCTGCGGCTAGGCTATCTACCTCGGCACGTGATAGAGCAGTCTCAGCCATTGTTTGGGCGGCCTCGAAGTCCACCTGATTTAACTGCAAACGCGTCAGCAGGTTTACCCCCAAAAAATAAGAAGACGTTGTAGTATCTCCCTCTTCGGTAAGACTGTTGACATACTGCTCGTAATAATTTCGAGCTGGCTCATACTCATACATTCGCTCATGGTACAACCCCATCACTTTTTGATGGATTGGGCTACCTTTCTTGGCCTTTTCCTCCACTTCGTTCAGTCCGTCGGTCAGGACGTTTCCAAACCAAATCCGTTTATCTTCTCTTAAATCAAAAGACTCTGTATCTTCTGGTAATGCCTCAAAAATCATTGAAAAGTAACGCAATGGTACTTCTCCGCAGCTAATTTCTCCTACCTCTGCCTCACCAAGGGCAGTAAGTGAGAGCGTCTCTTCTTTGTCGGTAAATAGATGCCACGTTTGCGCCTCCCCAAAAGGCGGGATTTGAAGCTTATCGCCATCTAGGCAGATTAGTTCGAGATGAAGAATCGTTTTATCGGACTTCAACTCTATCTTTTGGATGCTCAGGTTTTCGGAAAAGCTGCTTCCAAGTACTGGCGGCTCAAGGGTGCGTTGCCCAAACAAGGTAAGAGGAAGAAGAAATAATATTAACAAGGCTTTGGTATGCATTAGCTGCTCATTTTTGAATAAAATCTTTAACAATCAGGAACTCAGGATTACACTTTAGTTTGCCACATAAGGTTAATCATTTTTTGTGTTGGTCACCACCTTCTGACACATAAAAGGGAGTGATTAACGTCGGAACACCGGTTACTTAGCAGAACAAGTAATTTATTGCCAAGTAAGCTTTGAGCCTACTCGATCAAAAATAACTAAAAGTATTCATTAAGCTCCATTCTTACTGATTCAAGATTTCACTTTCCCAAACACGATGCCTATCTTAGGTGTTATAAAGACTACGAAAATCAATTTTTGATATGAAAGATATGTTTAAGATGTTGGGTAAAGTTCGCGAAATGCAATCAAAACTCAAAGAAGCACAAGACGAACTCGAAAACATTACCGTAGAAGCAGAAGCAGGTGCAGGGATGGTTCGCGCCAAAGTCAACGGCAAGCACCGCGTAGTAGAACTCAACATCGACGAGGATTTGATTAAGCCTGATGATAAAGAAATGATGGGCGACCTCATTATTGCGGCAATCAATAAGGCGATGGAGCAGGTAGAAGATAAAAGCCGCGAACACCTCCAAAACAGTACGGCAGGCTTTATGCCCAATATGGACGGTCTCGACCTTGACAAAATGATGGGTGGCGGTAACCAGTAATCCTAAAACTGCCGTTGTAATCCTTAATTTTAACGGTAAACATTGGCTAGAAAAGTTTTTACCCTCCGTAATTGCTTACTCGGGCAATGCAACGGTAGTGGTAGCGGATAACGGCTCATCGGACGGCTCACTGACTTGGCTTGAAAAAGAATATCCTCAGGTCAAGTCATTAGATTTAGAAAAAAACTGGGGCTTTGCCGAAGGGTACAATTGTGCTTTAAAAAAAGTAAAAGCTACTTATTTTGTCCTTCTGAACTCAGATATTGAAGTTACCGAAGGATGGTTGTCCCCTTTGGAAAACTTTCTAGACACACACCCAGAAGCAGGTGCTTGTCAGCCTAAGCTGCGTGCTTACCACCAAAAAACACACTTTGAATATGCGGGTGCAGCAGGTGGCTGGCTGGATAAGTACGGATATCCCTTTTGCCGAGGTCGAGTTTTTGATATTACAGAAGCCGATGAAGGGCAGTTTGAGCAAGCCGAACCTATTTTTTGGGCTACAGGAGCTTGCCTGATGGTAAGGGCGGAGTTGTACCACCGCCTAAATGGATTGGATGGCGACTTCTTCGCTCACATGGAAGAAATAGATTTTTGCTGGCGACTACAAAATGCGGGGCATCTCCTTTACTTTGTACCCCAAAGTGTAGTTTTTCATGTGGGTGGTGGTACATTGAGCGTCGGAAGCCCTTTCAAGATGTACCTCAATCTACGGAATAACCTTACGATGCTGTACAAGAACCTTCCAAAGGAGCGGCTCTTCAAAACCGTCTTTATCCGCATGATTTTGGACGGTGTAGCAGGATTGACTTTTATTCTGAAGGGACAATGGGGATACTTTTATGCAGTACTGCGTGCGCACGTTTTTTTTTATCGTAATTTCAAATCACTTCGCAAAAAGCGGCATCAGAACCAACAGGTTGCCCCCGCTCGCCCACCCGACGAACTACACGGATGGCTAGATCAAAGCATTGTTTGGCATTACTTCGTTAGAAAACGTAAGACCTTTACCGACATTCCGAAGGGTAAAAATCAGCAACACCTTACCTCCTAATGACAATCCGTGAGCCTTTTTTTAGGTAAGGATAAACTTCGTTGATGTGCTTATTGGTTAGTGAGATGCAGCCTGGTGTCCAGTTATATCCAAGTTCAACGAATGAGTCACTACCTTTGGTTACGCCGTGTATGCCAATTTCGCCTCCAATTTTTGCAGACGCTGGAATTTTGCCTGCTGCTTTTGCCGCTTTGAACTTCTTCCACGAGTCTGCATTAGGGTAGTCGATCCAAATAAATCTTGACCAACTCTTATGAGGATACTTCGATAACACCTTGAACGTCCCCTCGGGTGTGCATTGATCGCCCTCCATTCGCTTATCATCCAATCGACTTTAATCCAATATTCTGCCGCAGGATATTCTTCAAGTAGTTCGGAAAAAGGTTTTTCATGATTGAGCAACGACTGTTGTCCAAGCTGTGCGTAAACCCACAAACCTCCAGCGAGTACCAGAACGTAAAATAAAAAAAGTATCCTTTTCATAATCTATCAACGACATTTAGCCTAAAACAAATCTAATACGTTTATACTTTTGATTATATCACTAATAAAGTGAGCTTAAAATATGCCTATCGCTGCGCCGTTTAACCTTCAAGCCTGGGTGGAGGAACACCGTCATTTGCTAAAGCCCCCCGTCGGGAATCAGCAAGTTTTTATTGAAAATGATGACTTTATCGTTATGGTAGTTGGCGGACCAAACACACGTAAAGACTATCATTACGAGGAAGGGGAAGAGCTTTTCTATCAACGTGATGGCCAGATTACTCTCAAAATTCTGGAAGAAGGCAAGCCCCGGGATATTAAAATTGGTGCTGGCGAGATGTTCTTACTGCCCCCCCGCGTTCCCCACTCGCCCCAACGCCCCGCCAATACGGTAGGTTTGGTTATTGAGCGTTATCGCCATAAAGGGGAGAAAGACGGCTTCATGTGGTTCTGCGAAAACTGTAACCACAAACTCCATGAGACGTATTTTGAACTAACAGATATCGTCAAACAGCTTCCTTTAGTCATGCAGGAATTTTATGACAGCGAAACACTCAGAACTTGCGATAAGTGCGGAACGGTCATGGAAAAACCTAGCTAGTCTATTGATAGCTAAATCAATAACTGTGGTTTTTCAGAGCTTCAAAAAATCAAAGTATCGAGCGGAGCCTATACGTTAAAACGGAAGTGCATCACGTCACCGTCTTGGACAACATATTCCTTGCCTTCGACGGCAAGTTTTCCTGCCTCCCGGCAAGCCGCCTCAGACTTATACTTTTCGTAATCGGGTATTTTAATAACCTCTGCACGGATAAATCCGCGCTCGAAGTCACTATGGATCACACCTGCCGCTTGGGGGGCTTTCCAGCCGCGCTCAATCGTCCATGCGCGCACCTCTTTAGGTCCCGCCGTAAAGTAGGTGATCAGGTTGAGAAGCTCATAAGAAGCACGGATCAAACGGTCTAAACCTGACTCTTTCAAGCCATACTCCTCCAAAAACATGGCTTTTTCCTCTTCATCTTCAAAGGAGGCGATCTGCTCCTCAAGCGAGGCACAAACCACAATTACCTTCGCGTCCTCATTCTGAACTGAGGCTTTGAGGGCTTCTACCTTTTCGTTTCCCGAGTGGATCGCCTCTTCATCCACGTTAGCTACATAGATAACAGGCTTTTCAGTCAAGAGAAATAAATCTTTTACGACCTCACGCTCTTCGTCTGAGCGTTCAAGGCTACGTGTATTTTGTCCGCTTTCAAGGTGCGTTTGGTACTTCTTGAGCGTTTCAATGTCCGAAACTGCTTTTTTATCACCTGATTTGGTAGCTTTTTGACGGGTAGCGATACGTTTTTCGATGCTATCTAGGTCACGAAGCTGAAGCTCTGTATCAATCGTTTCTTTGTCGAGGACAGGATCAATTTTACCGTCCACATGAACGATATTATCGTCATCGAAACAACGAACAACATGCAAAATGGCATCCACCTCACGGATATTGGCTAAAAACTGATTACCTAGGCCTTCTCCTTTGCTCGCCCCGCGCACCAGTCCTGCAATATCGACAAACTCGATCACGGTAGGAATTAGTTTTTGGGGAGAAACTAAGGTTTCAAGGGTTTGGAGTCGAGGGTCAGGTACGGTCACCACCCCAACATTTGGCTCAATGGTGCAGAAAGGGTAGTTTGCTGACTCTGCCCCTGCACTAGAAAGCGCGTTAAAAAGTGTTGATTTTCCAACGTTAGGTAGTCCTACGATACCACATTGTAAAGCCATAAGTAAATTCATTTATGCTGTCTGAAACTGCTTTTTATAAAAGTTGATGATTTCTTGAAAAATACCTAGAATTTTTCCAAGCTCACTCTTGTAGTAAGTCACACGATCTACATGGACTACGCTTTCTTGAAGCCTCATGAATTTCCAGTCATCAGCCGTAGTGACACATCCATAAATCTTATCTAACGAGATGCCTGATTTTTGATTCAGTAGATAAGCACCATAAAGTTGGGCCGCACATTGGTTAATACCTAATTCCATATCTTGCCGCTCTGCTTCCACAATAGCAAGAATAGGGATATTGATCGAAAATGAGCCTGTATCTTTTGCCAAAATAAAGTCACACTCTCCCGTTAGCCCCTTACTTTTATCCACAACGAGTGAGTCGCCAGAATAAATCGTAAAAAATTTATCATTTTTTCGACGTAATTCAAGCAAAATCGGAGAAATGATAAGTTCAGATCGTGCTTTTTCACTTTTTACAGGAAGTTCTTGTGCTTCCTCAAGTTGCTGTTTTAGGAAATCGCTTGGTGTACTTTCTGATAGTGCGACCTTACCGAATAGATTTACAACCGTGTTTTCGATCTTAAATCTGTCCCGTAAATCCGATAAAGTAAAGTCTTTGTATGCCATAGCTTTTCATCCCTTAAAGAACTCAACCTCTCAAAGAGATAGGACTGTTTTACCCCTCCATTGAAGCCAAAAACTCTTCATTGTTCGATGTACCACTCATGTTTTTACGGAGGTATTCCATGGCTTCGGTAGAGTTCATATCCGTCATCATGCGGCGAAGGATCCAAACACGAGATAAGGATTCTTTTGCCAGTAAAAGGTCCTCGCGGCGCGTACCCGAAGCAGGGATGTCAATAGCAGGGTAGATACGCTTGTTGGCAAGTTTACGATCTAATTGTAGCTCCATGTTACCTGTTCCTTTGAACTCCTCAAAGATCACCTCATCCATTTTGGATCCCGTGTCAATGAGTGCTGTGGCTAAGATGGTTAATGAACCTCCATGCTCGACGTTTCGGGCCGCCCCAAAGAAACGTTTTGGACGGTGTAAGGCATTGGCATCCACGCCTCCCGTCAATATTTTACCCGATGAAGGTACCGTTGTATTATATGCTCTTGCCAGACGTGTGATAGAGTCTAACAAAATCACTACATCGTGACCACATTCTACCATACGCTTGGCTTTTTCGAGTACCATACTGGCCACTTTTACATGGCGATCAGCTTGCTCATCGAATGTGGAGGAGACGACCTCTGCCTTTACGTTACGCTCCATGTCCGTCACTTCTTCAGGCCGCTCATCAATCAGTAAAACGATTAAATAACACTCAGGATGGTTTTCCGCAATGGCGTTGGCAACTTGCTTGAGCAAAACGGTCTTACCCGTTTTTGGCTGGGCAACGATCATTCCGCGCTGTCCTTTTCCGATAGGTGCAAATAAATCAAGAACGCGGGTAGATATCGTTTTTGGATTTCCTTCTAAGCGCAAGCGTTCCTCGGGGAATAAGGGTGTGAGGTACTCAAATGGGACACGGTCGCGAACTTCTTCCGTTGTTTTTCCGTTGACGAATTCGACTTTCAGGAGAGCAAAATACTTTTCGCCTTCTTTTGGTGGACGAATTTCTCCCCTAACGGTATCTCCTGTTTTTAAGCCAAACAATTTAATTTGAGACGGAGAAACATAAATATCATCTGGACTAGCTAGATAGTTATAATCCGAAGAACGCAGAAATCCGTAGCCATCCTGCATGATCTCTAGGACCCCTTCGTTGGCGATCACACCATCAAAATCACGGATAGTGTAATGCTTAGGCTGCTCTTTTTTCTCTGGACGACGACGTTGTTGGCGTTGTGAACGCTCGGCTTGCTCACTTTTGTCATCCGTTCCTTTGTTCTGACCAGTATCCTCTTTTTTCTCGCTCTTAGGCTGTGGCTGTGGCTTTTCCTGCTTCTCCTCTTTTTTGGCTGCGGGTTCTGGAACAACATTTTTACGCGGTGGCGGCGTAGTTTTGGGTTCTTTTGTTTTTTCTTTAGTCTCTTCACCCTCGTTTTTTGGTGCTACGTTTTCACGCTTCGGGCGAGGCTGGCGTTTTTTACGCTCAGGCTTATCGGCAGTTGGATTTGAACGCTCTTTTCGTTCTTCTTGTTTGGGAGCGGGAGCGGGCTTGATTATTTTTTCCTCTGGAACAAGGGCCTGCTGATCCAAGATGCGGTAAATGAGGTCTTTTTTATTTACTTTTCCAATACCTTTTAAACCGAGTTTTTCTGCGATTTCGCGCAACTCAGAAAGCAAAAGCACATTTAGCTCTTCAATTTTGTACATGGAGATGTAATGGTTAATGAACAAACAGCATAGAATAAGGGCTGTTATTGTAGGAAGATTTCAAAAGATGATAAGAAGTACACCGAAAAAATTAGATATGCGTTGCATGACCTTCGTAAAGTTCATGTTAAGTCGGTGCGTATAGCGGTGCAATAATATTATATTACCTTAAACTTTCCAAACACGGGAGGTGTTTTTAACGAAAAAAGTATGCTAAAGGCAGAATGTTTTTCGCACACCCTCCAGTTTCGCTTCTTGGCAGGAACTTCACGCGGTACCTTAACGGAACATACGGCATACTATGTCCGTATCTTTGCTTCCAACCATCCTGAGATTTTTGGAATTGGTGAAGCTGCACCACTCAAAGGACTTAGTCTGGATTATCATCCTGGCTTTAAAAAACAGGTAGATTTGGCGTGTCGAATGTTCACCGAAAATAATTTTTCACGCTCCGAAATCTTCGATCACATTCCACCTGACCTACCTAGCTTGCGTTTTGCCTTTGAGACCGCCCTGCGCGACTTTGAAAGCGAGGGAAAACGAATCATTTTTGATAACGCCTTCTACCGTAACAAAAAAAAGCTTCCCATCAATGGACTAATCTGGATGGGAGACGAGCAGTTCATGCAAGAGCAGATCGAAATCAAACTCGCCGAGGGATACAACTGCCTCAAAATGAAAATTGGGGCAATTAACTTTGAGACAGAACGTAAAATTTTAAAAAATATCAGATCACGGCACGCGGCGGATGAACTTATTTTGCGCGTAGATGCTAACGGTGCCTTCTCTCCTACGGAAGCTTCCAACAAGCTCACGCAATTAGCTGAACTTGAGTTGCATTCCATCGAGCAACCCATCAAAGGGGGGCAGGCTAAAGCAATGTATGAACTCTGTCAGACTACCCCACTGCCCATCGCGCTAGATGAAGAACTAATTGGTATTGTCTCACGGAGCGAAAAAGAACGGCTTTTGGATCAAATTCAGCCACAATTTATCATCCTCAAGCCCACGTTAATAGGTGGCATTACAGCAACGCAAGAATGGATTGAAGTAGCAGAATCCAGAGCTATCGGTTGGTGGATCACTTCAGCACTTGAGTCAAATGTCGGCTTAAACGCCATCGCACAGCTTACCGCCGAGTACGACCCCAAACTCCCGCAGGGGCTGGGAACAGGGCAACTTTATGAAAATAATATCAGCTCGCCGCTCCAAGTGAAGGCAGGAAAAATTTGGTATGAGGGGGAGTGGGAACTTTAAGCCCCACCCCCTACCAAAAAGATAACCCGCTTTATCGTACGCTAAAGAAGTCTATCGAAACGCCTGAACTCCCGTGATGTCGTGTCCAAGGATCAGGAGGTGTATGTCGTGTGTGCCCTCGTAGGTAATGACAGACTCCAAGTTCATCATGTGGCGCATGATTGGGTAGTCATCTGTGATGCCCATGCCCCCCAAAATCTGGCGGCTTTCGCGAGCGATATCAATTGCAATTTCGACGTTGTTGCGCTTGGCCATTGAAATTTGCGCGGTTGTGGCGGTACCTGCGTTCATGAGCGTTCCGAGTCGCCAAGAAAGTAGTTGCGCCTTCGTGATTTCGGTGTACATCTCCGCTAATTTCTTCTGGATCAACTGAAAACCTGCAATCGGGCGGTCAAACTGCTGGCGTTCGAGTGCGTAGCGACGTGCACTATCGTAACAGGACATCGCTGCCCCGATTGCACCCCATGAAATTCCGTACCGTGCTGAGTCCAAACACATCAGTGGTGCGCCCAGACCTGATTTATTGGGTAAAAGGTTTTCTTTGGGCACTTTGACGTTATCAAAAACAAGTTCTCCCGTGATGCTGGCGCGTAATGACCACTTTCCATGAATCTCTGGTGCGCTAAAACCCTCCATATCACTTTCCACAATTAATCCGTGAATACGTCCCTCTTCATTTTTCGCCCATACGACCGCAATGTCCGCCAGTGGCGAGTTGGTAATCCACATTTTTGCGCCATTGAGCAGGTAGTGATCGCCTTTATCAACGAAGTTAGTCAGCATTCCGCTAGGGTTAGAGCCGTGAGAAGGCTCGGTCAATCCAAAACAACCCAGCATTTCGCCAGAAGCCAGTTTAGGAAGATATTTCTTGCGTTGTTCCTCCGAGCCAAACTTCCAGATTGGATACATCACCAGCGAGCTTTGTACCGAAGCCACGGAGCGCATGCCTGAGTCCCCGCGTTCAATTTCTTGTGCCGAAAGCCCATAAGCGATGTAGTCCATACCACCACCGCCGTACTCACTTGGGATGTTTATGCCAAAAGCACCCACTTCGCCGAATTTTTTGATGATCTCCTGCGGAAAGTGATTCTTCTGGGCGCACTCCTCAATGATCGGAATAATTTCTTTGGATACAAACTGACGCATGGAGTCTCGAACCATGCGATTCTCATCCGTTAGAAGTCCGTCAATATCGTAGTAATCAGCAGCCTCAAAGAGGTCGGGCTGCTGGCGGGGTGTGATTGTTTCGTTATCGGTATGTCCGTTGGGATTTACGTGGACTTTTTCAAGCGTTTCCATATGTGGTATTGTGTGTTTAGTATTGTTTACAAAGCTCTGAAACAAAATAGGAACTTTTTGTTAACGCTCAAAGGTTAGTTCAGAAAAGTTGATTTTATTCCTTTTTGAGCTGGCTCTCCACCCACTCGCCATAGGGCAGATTAAATTCTACGGGGATTTGTGTAATGCAAGGTACGTCGTAAGGATGATTCGCCTCAACGATAGCTTCGATTTGTGAAAAATGTGCTGCTTTGGTTTTGGCAATAAGCACAACTTCATTCTCCTGTTCGAGCTTTCCTTCCCAACGATAGAGACTCTCCATTTCGTGGAGGTTCGCGCAAGCAATGAGCTGTTTTTCGAGTAACTGAGCTGCTATTTGTCGTGCCACCTCTTTTGAGGGATTTGTGATATAGATGAAGATTTCGTGATT
>CAZNAK010000029.1:0-12039 GCA_964570645.1 uncultured Cytophagales bacterium
GAAGCTGCCTTGCAGGATATTGCTGCGGGTAAGGTGGTGATTGTAGTCGATGACGAAGACCGTGAGAACGAAGGTGACTTTATCTGTGCGGCCGAGCACATCACGCCCGAAATCATCAACTTTATGGCTACCCAAGGGCGTGGACTGATCTGCGCCCCCCTAACGGAGGAACGCTGTGAAGAGTTAGAACTTGACCTAATGAAAGGAAGTAAAAACTCCTCACTCTACGAAACCAACTTTACGATGTCCGTTGACCTGATCGGTTATGGCTGCACAACGGGTATATCTGCCTCAGATCGTGCCAAAACCATCAAAGCACTCGTTGATCCCAATACAAAGCCCGAGAAACTAGGCCGACCGGGGCACGTTTTTCCGCTTCGTGCCAAAAAATCGGGTGTTTTACGTCGAGCAGGACACACCGAGGCAGCAGTTGATCTGGCGCGTTTAGCAGGTTTGTATCCAGCAGGTGTTTTGGTGGAGATTCTGAATGAGGATGGCACGATGGCGCGTCTCCCTGACTTACGTGAAGTTGCAGATAAGCACGGACTTAAACTCATCACGATCAAAGATTTGATTTCGTATCGGATGAAGAAAGAAAGCCTCATCACGCGGGAGGTGACCATTGATATGCCAACAGCATTTGGCGACTTTAAGCTCGTTGCTTACCTCCAAAAAGGGCATACAGAACCCCACATGGCACTCATCAAAGGGGAGTGGAATGAGGGCGACCCTGTTCTCGTACGTGTACATTCCTCCTGCATGACAGGCGACATTCTTACCTCCCTGCGCTGTGATTGCGGTAATCAGCTCTACGATGCCATGCAGCAGGTGCAAAAAGAGGGGAAGGGTGTCGTCCTGTACATGAACCAAGAAGGGCGAGGTATCGGTTTATTGAATAAGCTGCGAGCCTACTCGTTGCAGGAGCAAGGACGTGATACCGTCGAGGCTAACCTTGAACTTGGCTTTCAGATGGACGAACGTGATTACGGTGTGGGCGCACAAATTTTGCGTGATTTGAATATCACAAAAATGCGTTTGATGACCAATAACCCCAAGAAACGGGCGGGGCTCATTGGCTACGGACTTGAAATTGTGGAGACAGTAGCTATCGAAGCTACTCCAAACCCGCATAACGAAGTGTATCTCAGAACGAAGCGCGATAAAATGGGGCATGACATCTTATCAGCCGATGCTTAAACGACTATTTCTTTTACTAACGGGATGGCTTTTGGTGCAGTCTATGGCGGCTCAGGTGTCATCCCATAGTTTTTCGTTGGACGATTACCGTTGGAAAAATCGCCTCTTGTTAGTATTCTTTGATACCCCCGAAGGCGAGAAAGCCTATCAAGCACAGCGGCAGCATTTTGAGCAGCAACAAGCTCAGCTTTCGGAACGCGATTTACTCATTTTGGACGATCCGTCCGTAGTAAATGACCACTCCGAACGCTTTAACATCACAGACATAGAAGATGGTTTTACCATGATCTTAATCGGGAAAGACGGCGGACAAAAAGCCACTTATGAGGGACTAACCCCACCAAGTCGAATCTTTGAGCGAATCGATCAAATGCCCATGCGACGAGCCGAGATGCGAAAAAACTAAGTACTGCTGAAATTTAGCCTATTTCATGACGCATTAAAGTTGCCTCCCGATCAGGACTATAAGAAATCCCTACGACGGGTACGCGCAACTGCTCCTCCAGATAGTTGATGTAAGCGATCAATTCAAAGGGGAGATCGTTCATATTTTCGACTTTTTCGGGTAGTGCACTCCAGCCTTTGAATGTCTTGTAGATGGGGGAGAGACCGTTTGCCGTCAGGTCAAACGGAACTTCGTCGGTATGTGACCCGTCCCCAAAACGGTAGTGTGTACACACTTTGATTTCGTCGAAGCCACAAAGGACATCCGTTTTCATCATGAAAAGTTGTGTTACGCCATTGAGCCAAATGGCGTACTTGAGTGCGGGAAGATCAAGCCATCCGCAGCGTCTGGGTCGTCCTGTGGTGGCACCAAACTCATTGCCCGCCTGTTGCAGTTTTTTACCAGCCTCACCGTGAAGTTCTGTTGGAAACGGACCGCTTCCTACCCGCGTGCAATAGGCTTTAAAAATCCCAAAGACCTCGTTGACTTGATGTGGCGGTATCCCCAAACCTGAGCACGCACCCGCAACAGATGTACTTGAACTGGTCACGAAGGGAAACGAGCCAAAATCCACGTCTAGGAGTGTTCCTTGTGCGCCTTCTGCCAGAATTTTATGGTTCATTGCTACTTCCTCCCGAAGCATATACTCGGTGCTACGAAGTGCAAACTGCTGGATAAACTTCACGGCTTCCCAGAACTGCTTTTCTTGTGCTTCCAGTTCAAACTCAGGTTCAAAACCTTGATAGCACGATTTTGCCAGATGTAGATGTCGCTCCCGAAGTTTTCCGTATCGTTCTTTGAAGTCAGGACGTTGGATGTCACCAACTCGCAGACCAACACGCCCGTATTTATCTTGATAGGTTGGCCCAATTCCTTTTAATGTAGAACCAATTTTAGTCTCGCCTTTTGATTGCTCAAAAACGGCATCTAGGTAGCGGTGTGTAGGCAGGATAAGGTGTGCTTTCTGAGAAATATATAAGTTCTTTTCGGGCTTAATACCAAGTTTTTGTAAGGCTACAATTTCGCGCTGGAGTGTGATAAGGTCAAGGACAGTACCGTTCCCGATGATATTTTGGATGCGCTCATGGAAGATACCAGAGGGAATTTGATGTAAGACGTGTTTTTTTCCCTCAATGACAAGGGTATGCCCCGCATTTGGACCACCCTGAAATCTTGCCACTGTATCGTATTTTGGTGCCAGAAAATCCACAATTTTCCCTTTTCCTTCGTCGCCCCACTGTAAACCAAGCAGTACATCCATCACACTAAATTTTTTCGCTAAAACTACGGATTAAAACCAGACTGATTATTTTTTACGGCGATTATTTTTACGTGACTTTCTTGCCAATCGCTTTTTGTTGCGTGCGCGTTTTTGTGCCTCAGGACCGGGCTTAATTCGTGCCCTGTTACCCTCTGCCGAAGGTTCTTCGCCGGGTTCGAGAAGTCGCATACGTATCACCTGCTTTTTCTCATCACGGATATAGTGCGTCTGTTTATCGTCGAACTGACGGAAAAGTACGGTTCCCTTATCTGTATGGATACCTATAACCCCTTGATATTCGACTCCTTCGGGTACTTCATTACGGATCATTTTTTCGTCGATAACCACTACGGGATTATTTGGTGCAAAGTACCCTGCCGGAAGACACGCAACCTTGGGGCGACCCGCTGTGGCGTAAATAAACTCAGCGTAGTGTTGTACTAACTCATCATCGACGTTGGGAGCTTCTGTCGTGTACATGTTATACGACTTACTGTAAGCGATGTAGATCGGGCGACCTTCAAATACGGGAATGCCTGTTCCCTCGGAGACCTGGGCAAGCTTTTGTTCTTTTTCTTCGGGTGAGAGACCACCGAGAGAAACAGATGCGTAATTTTTCTGAGACGAACCTCCAAAGAGTTTTTGAAAAAAGTTCATTGGGTATGCGTTTGATATTTTTGAGGCACAAAAGTACAGTTTTATCTGAGAAACGACAATTTTGCATTGATCTCTTCTCTTTACGTCAGATTACAGATGGCATGAAACTGATCTGCAAAAAGGCTTACCATTTCATTACCCAACCTTCAGAAAGCTCAGTTGTAACATCTATGGCGGCTTGTTTGGTGTCATAGGCACCCACGCCAACACGCACGAGTCCCTTTGAGGTGTTTGGGATCAGGTAGGCAGAACGTCCTTTGGCAGCTAATTTCTGACGAAGTTCCTGTGCTTTCCCGTCCTCACTGAAAGCACCTAATATTACGTAATATTTCCCGGTCTTTTGGTTGAGCTTCCCAGTATCGTCGGTAATAGGAGTTTCTGCTTCTGTGAGCGGCTCATCACCTATGATAGCTTCACGGGCTTGCTCCTCCGAGAAGTCTGTCTCATCGGGTTGTGCTTCCGTTTCAGGCTCCTCTGACCCGGAGTCTTGTGTAACCTCTTGATTTTCTGAATTTTGTACCTGTTCTGTTCCTTCTTCTGGTAACTCTGCTGGTAGCTCTTCGAGCGGCTCCTCTACCTCTGCTAGCTCTTCATTTTTGATACTTGGTGTGGAGCTTGACTTCAAGAACAACCACAGTAAAGCTATCAGAGCAAGTGCCAGCGGAATGGTTACGCCTAGGGTAATCAGACTATTATTGGAACGTGTTTTTTTCTTACGAATATCGTCTTTGGTGTAGGTAGCGGGCTGTTCTTTGGTTTCTTCTGTTTCTGGCTCAGGTTGTAGAGTAGCGGCTACGGGCGGATCAGCGGTTTCACTACGCTTATTAGAAGCTACTACGGGCTTTAGGCTGAGCGGCGGTAAGCCAAAGGAGTCAGGGGCTTGGTTGAGTGAGTTAACGGACTCAAACTCAAGCGAGTCGTTGATACCCTTCGAGAACGTCCCTAGTGTGGTGAGATCGTAACGCCCATTGAGGGCAACCTCTGCTTCTATTCCTTTCACAAAAGCGGTTATTTTGCTTTCCCACGCTTCATCGCTGAGGGTTTCCTCTTGTTGCACGTATTTTTTTAGTGTATCTGCTGGATCAGTTTTGGGATAGTTTTCAAACATTACCACCCGACTCGGCGGCAGCAGCTCACTGCCTCTTAGGTTACTACCTTCATATTTGGAGTAAAAACGGCCCAACTCAGGTACAATTACAGTGTCTTCTTGAGAAAGTAACGCGCTAATATGTTTTGCCAGCATAGGATTTTGATAACAGTAAAGTAGCTCACAAGATGCTAAAAAGTGTTTGATTATACCAATCTTTCGAGTATTTCATCACTAACTTAATCGAGATCGACGTTTGATGGTGAGGCGCTGTCAAAAACGCCGTCGTTGCTTTGGTATTATGAATCAAGGCGGGTAATTTACGCTTGAATCACTCAACGGCCACCTGTTGCATCTCGACAAGCTTTTTGTAAACGCTATTTTCCTTGTCTTGCAACAAACTTTCGTGCGTGCCCCGTTCCACGATGCGCCCCTCCTGAATGACCAGAATTTGATCTGCGTCACGAATCGTACTTAGCCGGTGTGCGATGACCAGCGACGTGCGACTTTCCATCAAGTTTTGTAGCGCATCTTGCACCAAACGCTCCGACTCGGAGTCCAGTGCTGAGGTAGCCTCATCAAGGATCAAAATGGGTGGGTTTTTAAGTACCGCACGGGCGATGCTGATGCGTTGACGTTGCCCGCCTGAAAGCTTTGCTCCACGATCTCCAATGTTAGTTTGATATCCCTCAGGGAAAGCCTCAATGAAGTCATGGGCGTTGGCGATGCGTGCCGCCCGAGTGACTTCTTCCAGGGTCGCATCGGATTTTCCGAAGGCGATGTTATTAAAAATACTGTCGTTAAAAAGGATCGCTTCTTGGGTCACCACACCCATTTGCTTACGTATGTCGGGAATAGAGATTTCTCGTAAGTCGATGCCATCAATCTTGACATTCCCTGATTTTGGATCATAAAAGCGTGGAAGTAAATCCGCCAGCGTGGATTTACCACCGCCCGAGGGACCGACCAGAGCGATCATCTGTCCTTTTTTGATCTCGAAGTTGATATTTTCTAGTACATTTCTATCCGAAGTGTAAGCGAAGCTCAAGTCTTCAAATTGTATTCTCTCGTTAAAGGCAGCCAATGGCTTTGGTTGTTTGGGCGGCCTGATTGCGGTCTCTAGTTCGAGAAGTTCAAAAAGGCGTTCGGCGGAGGCAAGTCCGCGTTGCACCTTTCCGATAAGCCCAGAAACGGTTTTGATTGGAGAGATCACTTGCGAGAAAATAATCAGATAAGTCACAAAAGTTGCGTCTTCGAGTTCCCCGTCAATGACCAAAGAACCACCAAACAAGATAATTCCGATCATCACCCAAACGCCCAAAAATTCGGAGAGTGGGGAGGCGAGGTCGCGCTTATTTTCGGTCTTGCGGTTAACGTAGGTATAGTTTTCATTTTCTTTCTTGAAGCGTTTCCGTGCCGTTTCTTCTGCCGCGAACGCCTTAACGATTTTGATCCCAGAAAGCGTCTCATCCATTACGCTCATAATCTGTCCGAGTAGATGTTGGGTATGGCGCCCATGTTTTTTAAGGCGTTTGGTGAGTTCAGCAATCGCCAAACCCGAAACAGGTAGAAAAATAATGGTGAACAAAGTCATTTTGAGGGAGATATAAAACAGAAAAACGAAAGATACCAAGACCGTAAGCGGGCCTTTAAACACCTGTCGTAGTGATCCGACCAAACCATTTTCGACTTCTTGTACATCGTTAGAGAAACGAGAAATTAAATCTCCTTTTCGCTCATTGTTAAAGTAGGCAACGTGCATGCTAAGAAGTTTATCATAGAGGTCTCTCCGAATGGCTTCAATAATGCTTACCCGTACGTTATTGATGAGTCGGAAGGCAGAATAACGAAAGAAAGTAGCCAGAAAAACCGAACCTGCAATCACAAAACATACAAACCGAAGTGCTCCCATTTGCCCATGCTCCTGCGCAACTTTTGAGAAATGATATTGAAAATAGGCTTTCACAAAGTCCACACTCCACGAAAACGCAGGCGGCTCCCTCATTGCCTTGGCAATCGTCTCTGTATCTCGAAAAAGTACCTCAAGTAATGGAGCAAATAAGGTGAAATTAATAAGCCCAAAAATTACACCTAACAGCGAAAGAATGAGGTAACGCGGCAAGAACTGCCAAAGTGGATACCGATACGAAAGAACACGGAGATAAGTTTTCATTGCCACAAAAGTAGCCGTTCGTAAGGCGAGGTTTTGACTACGTAACGAAAACTTAACACACTTTTATTATGGCTTAACGAATCTACCCCCTCAAAAGGATTGAACTTTGCCCCTTCAAAGATCATCAACCTAAAAGAGACGTAATGAAAACGATCATTTTTAACCTATTCTTATTTCTAACGATCACCAATGTGCTTTTGGCGCAGGACGACCCCTATCAAAATGCTAATAACCCGGGCATGGCCAAAGAAAAGTATGCCCTCATGTCCGATAATCTCGTATTTGCGGAGCAGGCAAGCTCTGAGAAAAAGGCGAAAGAGCAGTACAAGAAGTCGGCAAAATCAGCACAGTGGTTACTTAAAAACGAACCTAAGCTGAGCGAAAATATGTACATCAAAATTATCAAAATATATGACGAACTCGAAGAGCGCGCTAAAGAGGAAACTGCCGAAGAGGCGGCGTATCAAGATACCCTGCTGATGGTATATGATATGCGCTTTGAGAATGGGTTTTACGATTCAGCCGACTACTACCGGTACAAAGGCTATAAATTTTATCCTTTCAAAGCAAAGGGAGCGGATAAAGCGCAGACGATCGAGATGTTTCGATTCTATCAGAAGGCACTCGAAACCAACAAGGGCAATACGCCGCGCTCACACCTAACATTTTTGACAGCACTGATGTGTAGTGCTAAAAAGCTCGGTGAGATTGATGGCGATGAGCTAATGGCGATTTATGAAGACATAGACGGTGCTTTTGCGTACAACATCGAAAACGATACAAAAGGAAGCTCCAAGTGGAAGAAGGCAAAGACAAAAGTGGATGAGCTTGCTTTGCGGTGCCTTGACGTAGATTGTGATTTCGTAAAAGGCAACCTTTGTCCGCAGATGAGTCAGCGTCCCGATGACGTGAATGTAGCTAAGAAAATCGTCAAATATTCTATTGCTGCCCAATGTACCAGTGACCCCTGCTACTTCACCGCTCTAGAAACGCTAAGTCGCCTTGAGCCTACTTGTGGGCTTAATAAAAAGATTGGTGAGATGTACTTTGATCGTGGCGATACTGAAAAAGGTATTGCTGCTTATCAGAAAGCAGCCGAAGAACTTTGTGCCTCGGAAGGCGACAAAGCAGAAGCTTATTATGATTTGGCAAAGGAGCTTTCCAGCAAAGGAAGACTTACCGAAGCACGTTCTTACGCGTTCAAAGCGGCTGAAATGGGAAAAACATCGGCTTACTCGCTCATCGGAACGATGTACATGAATAGTTTTAACACTTGTGGTGAGGCAAACGCAGAAGTAAAATCAAACCCTGTCAAAACGGCTGCCGTCTATTTTGCGGCTTACGAGATGTTCCAAAAAGCAGGCGACAACGGCGGAATGGGACGGGCAGCGGCGCGTTTCCCGACGGCTTCACAAATTTTTACACAAAATATGAAAGAAGGCGATCAGGTTTCCATCGACCATTGCTGGATCGGGGGGAGTTATACGATTCGGAAGCGGTAAAATCTATTCTTTTCAAGCTATAAATAAAGCCATCATGGATAACGTGATGGTTTTGTCGTTTTTCAATATGAAAAAAGCCTTGCCTCATGCTAAAGTTTGTACTCCTTCCGTGCACTTTCCTTACGCTGAAAGCGTAACATCAGAAGCGTAGGGCAACGCCCCAAGTGTATTTGGAAAAAATAAGTTAGGAAGAGGTTTTGAATGCAGAAGGTACGTACGAGGTGTTTTCAGAAGCGGAAGCGGTAGGGCGCATCCAGTCTAAAGTACTGCAAGGCTTTGACATGGAGATTACCGATCTTTTTGAGGCGATTTAGAGGCTGCAAACCTTCAACTAGCACAAAGCTTTCTTTCCACAAAAAAGCTATGCCGCGCAGAACACAGGTAAACAAAACGAGACATATCCAAAAAGCCGAAGACCTAGAGAAAGAAGTAGTAGATAAACGCTTCGGAAAGCGGGCTAAGGCGCGCAAAAACCGCCGTAACCGACATTACATCAAAACTATCCTCAAAAATATGGCGGAAGAGCAAAACGAGGAGCAATAACTAAAGTTTTCTATCAGCTTTGATCTCTCGGACAAACCATTATTTGCGTCCTACTGCAAAATAATGGACGCTATTTTGTTCTACTTTTTGTTTTTGAACGAGCGTTTGGCTACATTTGCATAACGAGAAATATTTATGCCAGCACCGAAACTCTCCCGTGAGCAGCTCATTGATCGCTGTTTGTTAGTGTTCCATCGACAGGGATTTCATCGTACCTCTATGGAAGATCTTGCACGCGAATGTGGATTGCAGAAAGGAAGTTTCTACTACCACTTTAGAAGTAAAGAAGAGATTCTTCAGGAAGGACTCGAAAGTGTACACGCTTATTTCGTGAAACATATTTTTTCGCTGGCACACGATACCACAGAAACTCCACAAGATCGACTCGAGAACTTGCTCGAAGCTTGTCGGAAGGAGTTTATGGACGAAGAACGCGGTTGTATTATGGCAAATATGGCACTCGAAACATCGAGTACAGTGCCAGCCTTTACGCCCATCATCCAAAATTTCTTCAACACATGGATTGATGCCTTAACATCAATTCTAAAAACAAAATACGATGATGTCGAGGCTACGGCATTAGCTTGTAAAAGTGTCCAACAAATAGAAGGTTCGATCATGCTGATGCGGATTTTCAAAGATCATAGCCACCTGATGGACGCGTTATCGCAGGCTTACAATTTATTAGACGAGGCTGAAGAATCCTAAACACACACCACACTACCAAAAGTCACTTCGTTTGTAATGGACGGAGTGGCTTTTTGTATCCCCCAAAAAAGACCGTAACTTTACAGTTCATTTAGTTAGAAAATTACGGGGCATGAACCAACCCAAGACCTTATCCGAGCGACTCACACACGGCTATTTATTTGTACTCCGTGACGAAGAAACTTTTGAAGAACGTATCTCTACACGCTTGACTTTTGCCAAGATCATTGCTAGTATTTTTATCGTCTTTAGCGTCTTATTAGCCCTTGCCGTCGTGATCTCAAACCTACTGGGAAACGCTACGGGTACCAATGGAAAAATGACTAAAAACACCATCGCGCTCGTGGAGCAGGTGGACTCTTTAGAGTATCTTGCCAAAGCCAACGAACAATACGTAAGAAATCTGCGTAACATCCTTATGGATAGCGTTGAAGGGGCTGAGGAAGAGACAGGTAAAGCGAAAGAATTTTCTTCCAGAGAGAACCTTGAGCGACTCGACGAAGTTAGCGAAATAGACGAGCAACTCCGAACAGAGTTTGAAGGTGCAGAAACAGAGCAAGCAGATTCAAAAGAAAAAGAAGAGGGATTGTTGTATGAACTCGTATTTTTTCCTCCTGTTCGTGGAATTATCAGTAAAAATTACGATGTTAGCATTTCGCATTTCGGGATTGACGTAGTGGCACCCAAAGACGAGCCTATAAAAGCAGTATCTGAAGGGACGGTTATTATCTCCTCTTGGACACAAGACTCAGGTTACGTGATTGGGATTCAGCACGATAATCAGTTAATTTCGTTTTATAAACACAACTCCGTACTACTCAAAAAGGTAGGGGAATTTGTACGAGCAGGTGAGCCTGTTGCCATCATTGGAAACTCTGGTGAATACACCGATGGGCCGCATCTACATTTTGAACTTTGGTACAAAGGCGACCCCGTAAATCCAAACGCATTTATTAAGTTTTAAGAATTAAAAAATATTGTTCTAATGGCTCTATTACCGACAAGTAGAAAGAAAAGTAACAAAACAACTGACATGGGAAACGGCGCACGCACAATTATTGATCGTGGCACGAGCATTACGGGAAATATTGTTACAGAAGGAAACCTACTCATTGACGGGGAACTAAAAGGCGACATCAAGTCAAAAGGTAAAGTGGTCTTGGGAGAGTCGTCGCGCACTAAAGGAAATCTCGTTTCTCAGCAGGCAGTCATTGAGGGCGAAATCCGTGGAGATATTTATGTACTCGAACAGCTTGTCCTGCGCGAAAAAGCCGTTGTTCGTGGAGATATTTTTGCCGCTTCTGTACAGATGGAGGCAGGGGCAAAACACGATGGACGCTCTACTATCGGTACTGCCCCCGAAATACCCAAAAAGTTCAACGCCCTTGACGAGACGCTCTCCAATAAACTTCAACTTGAAGAGGCTCCTGTAGCCACCAACGGCGTAAAGCACTAAATGAAAAAGCGAAAATCTTCGCACGAAGGCATGAAAGCCTACCTCAAGTACAGCGGCTTGGGCGCACAGATGATCGGGTCAGTACTCGTAGGTGTGTTTTTAGGAAAATGGATGGACAAGACGCTTAACCTTTCAACCCAAATATTTACTATCCTTTTATCCCTCTTTTTTTTAGGAGGATCATTTTATCTGCTCATCAAAGGCTTACAAGCTGACGAAGCGCAACGAAAGCAGAATGTCCGAAAAAAGTCTCAGTCATCTTCAGACGATTCGTCGTCTTCTTCAAGTTGAAAAACGGGAAGATTTACGTCAATACAATCAAAAAATGCGGCACACCTCCCTCCTCGAAAAAAGGCAGGAAGGAATCTGCTGGCATCCCATTAGCATTCGAGGGCAGCAGTATGGCATCGGTGGGCGTATCAGCGTAGAGATTCATCGTAAAACGGACTTAGGACTAAATCATAATTTTCATAGCGGGAATATTGTCACCATCTTTTCGAGCGAAGATGAAAAAATGGGGCATCAGCTCAACGGGGTGATCAGTCGTATTTCGAGAAATGAAATGACGGTAGCTCTTAACACTGACAGTCTGCCACGCTGGTTTGATGAGTACAAAATTGGTGTTTTTCTAGCCTTTGATGAAACGACTTATCGGGAGATGGACTTTGCCCTCAACCGTGTTTCTGAGGCAAAAAATGACCGACTATCCGAGCTTCGAGAACTCTTTTTGGGAGAAGCAAAACCACGTTTTACAGACCGCAAGCCTATTTATTTTGACTTACTTGAAGGACTAAATCCCGCCCAACAAGCGGCGCTCCAGAATATTGATAATGCCGAGGACATTGCCCTTATTCACGGACCTCCAGGTACAGGAAAAACAACGACGTTGGCGGCCGCTATCGCGCAAACGCTCAGACACGAGGCACAAGTCCTCGTGTGCGCACCCAGTAATACAGCGGTTGATGTAATCGTTGAGAAACTAAACAAAAACGGTATTTCGGTGACGCGCC
>CAZNAK010000030.1:0-11981 GCA_964570645.1 uncultured Cytophagales bacterium
CGAATTCAACGATGTGCTCGGCGCTGGTTTGTACCTGAAAAATCGGGACGATGCTCTGTGAGCATAGCGAGGAAGGGGATACAGATTGTCTCGGAGTTTTTCCGATCTCGGTAAACCGCTTTCCCAAAAGTGACCTTAAAGTTCCTCACATGGGATGGAACGGAGTGCAGGTAAGACCAGCCAACCCATTCTCTTCGATCCAGAAAGACAGTGCTTACTATTTCGTACACAGCTACTACGCCGAGACGCATCCTGTCTTTACCTTAGCTGAGGGAAACCACGGAACGCCTTTTAGTGCGATCTTGCGCAAGGATAACTTCTGGGCTATGCAGTTTCATCCCGAGAAAAGCAGCACCGATGGGGAGGATTTACTCACTCAATTCTTAGCTTCCCTATGAAAAAGCTCTTCTTCTTCATACTCCTCTTACCATTCATCGTCAAAGGACAAAATGAACCCCTCTCGCCCGAGTTGGACAGCTTGGCGCGTGTCGCTGCCGAGCAAGAGGACGACTCACTGGAGGTAGAACTCTACTTCAAAATCGTTCGAGAGTTGCAGTACAGTAAACCTGAGCAAGCGTTTTACTATGCCCAAAAAGGGCGCGATATTGCCGTTCAACAGGCGCGTTTGTTTAAGCTCTACCATCAAGGGCTGACCTACATGGCGATTTTACACACCAGCTTAGGTGAATTTGATCTGGCGGCTCTGAAGCACGATACGTTAATTGCCGTTGCTGAGGCCCAACAGGATACACTTGCCATTGTCCGCGCACACATGACGGCGGGTGTCGGAGAGCAGGCACGTTTGCGCTACGAGGTCGCGATCAATCATTTTTTGACGGCTTCCCGCTTTGCTGAGGCCATGGGGAATGCGCAGGATGCCTGGGCAGGAGAGATGAACATTGCCGTAGTACTTGCCGAGACAGAGCGTTGGGAGGAAGCCATCACGCGGTTTCGACGCGCTGTACCTAAGCTAGAGGCTATTGAAGGGATGTTACCCCGTGTAAAAGCCATTCAAAAAGCACTTGTGCTGGGAAATGTCGCGTACTGTTATAATCACAACGAAGGATACGACAGCGCTTTAGTTTACCTTCGTCCTGCAATTCAGATTTCAGACTCCTTGGAGGCGTACAGCTATCTTTCGGATATGTTTTATAACTCGGGCGAGTCCCATCGGCAGCTAGCAAACTACGATAGCGCACTTTACTACTATCAACGCTCCATCCAAAACGAAAAAAAGTATAATCGTAACAGTGAGTTTGGGGCTGATTACAACGGAATTGGTGCGGTGTTCCTGAAACAAAAGCAGCTTGACTCCGCCGAGGTTTATCTTCAAAAAGCATTTGCTGACTTGGAGGGCGATGACTACTCACTCAACGAGCGCGTCATCAATTATGAATACCTCTCGCAACTCTATGAGATGAAACGGGATTACCGACAGGCTTATCGCTTCGCCAGACTTCATAAAATAGCGGGTGACTCTGTGCTTGCCGAAGACCGTACCGAGCAAGTGGACCGCTTGCGGGCACAGTTTGAAGTGGAGCAGAACAAACGTAAAGCTACACAGCTCCAGCTTAAAACCGAAAGACAAGAAAAAGAACTCGTGCAGTCTCGGCTCCGACAAACGTTTACCCTTGGAGGGCTTGGTTTAGTCAGTTTGGCGGGTGCATTTTTCTTTATTTCCCAACAACGGGAACGAAAGCAAAAAGAGCTGGTCTCTGCCAAAAACGAACAACTCAATACGCTTATCAAAGACCATCACCATCGCTTCAAAAACCAATATCAGTTCTTGACCGGATTGATGGATATTGAATCTGCCGAAGGACGACTTAGCCGTGAGGTCGCCAAAAGCTACCAAAATCGTATGAAAGCCATGCGGGATATGGAAGATTTGCTCTCGATGCGAAACTTTCAGGATAACCTATCTTCGGAAGTGGAAGTCCAGCCTTTGTTTGAGCGGTATCGGAACTTCTTTTTGAGTGCCAACCGCAAACCTGAGCAGATTTTAGACTTCCGGTATCAACTTCCGGACAACTTAAGGCTACCGCTTGACGAAACAGGGAATTTATTATTAATCATGAGCGAGCTGGCGACAAACTCCGTCAAACACAACCAACAAATTCATGAGCTTATCCTTGAGGCACGTATTGAGCATCTCAAAAAAGATGAGTACCTTTTTAAGATGCGTGATAACGGTCGTGGCTGGCCCAAAACGCCAACAGGAAAGTTGAGTCTGGGAACGGATATTGTCGAAATTTTGGTTGATAACTTGGGTTCATCCCAAAAGAAAACCTATAACGATAGCGGGGCAGTTATAGAATTGACTTTTAAGCTTAAAAAGAAGAAGCGTGGATAAAATTCTCATCGTTGAAGATAAGCGAATCACCTACACGGCTTTTAAGTTATTCCTAGAAAGCTGTGGCTATTACGTGTATCCTTTCACAGACACGGCCGAGAAGGCGTTAGAAATTTTGAAAGGAGATGATTTACCTTCACTTGTAGTCTTGGACATTGAGTTGGCAGGTGATTTGAGCGGAATTGCCGTCGGCCGTGCCCTAACCGAGCACTCTAAGGCTATCCCGTACATTTATCTATCGGAACGTATTGAATTTACTGATCAAGCGCAAAGTACAGGGGCTTTTGCGTTTTTGGAGAAGCCTTTTTCTGCCGAAGAACTTGAAGAGAAAATACGTGAATTGCTTTTAGCCCTGAAAAATTTAACAGGTAAAATGGGAAATGAAGCACCCAAAACTGCTGACTGGTTTGTCTTTCAAAAGATTCACGAAAAAGTAAAAATTCGATTTGCCGACGTAGTATTTGTGGAGAGCTATGAGCGCAAATACATCCGCTCACATCTGCAAGACGGTGAGGTACACGTTCAAAAAGGAAGCCTTAGTGCGTTCTTGGATGGGTTAGATGAAAAATATCCGAGTCATCCGCTAGTTCGTATTCATGCCAGCTACATTGTAAATCAAGATCGAATTTCACGGATTAAAGGAAAGGCTCGTGCTTATCAGATTATTCTGCAAGGAAGCACACAAGAGGTTCCCGTGGGGCGTAGCTACGAAGTAAACCTCCCCGAGTGGTTTGATTCCTGATTTTTTATTGAATAAAACCTAAGCTAAGGTTTGGCAGTTAGTCAGACATCACTCACGTAACAAAATTTGATGTTTGAAGGAAAAAATATTCTGGTTGTTGGAGCTAGTTCAGGGATCGGCTACGACTTATCCAAAGAACTACTCCAAAAAGGAGCAAACTTATTTACCGCCTCACGCCAAGCACCTGAAGGCTTGGAGAACGCCACACATATTTCACTTGACGTAACAGAACTTGATAAAGAGCTTGATGAGCTGCCCAAAGAACTTCATGGGTTAGTATATTGCCCTGGTAGCATTACGCTAAAGCCGTTCAAAGCTCTAAAAGAAAAAGATTTTTTAGAAGATTTTCATATCAATGTTTTGGGCGCAGTAAAAGTCTTGCAAGCGGCACACAATAACTTACGCAAGGCGGGTGGCTCTTCGGTAGTTTTATTTAGCACGGTTGCCGTACAAACAGGAATTAACTTTCATGCCAGTATAGCCGTTGCCAAGGGGGGCTTGGAAGCACTGGGCAGAACGCTGGCCGCTGAGTTTGCGCGTTCTAACATTCGCGTAAACGTCATTGCACCCTCATTAACCGATACTCCACTTGCTGAAAAGCTCCTTTCGACGGAGGAAAAACGTAAAGCCTCCGAAGAGCGCCACCCGATCGGGCGCGTAGGTAAACCCCGCGATATGGCTGCGCTCGCCAGCTTTTTACTCTCCGAGGAAGCCTCTTGGATTACGGGACAAGTTATTGGTGTAGATGGAGGGATGTCGGCACCCCGTCCGCTCTAAATGCATTTTATTTTTGATTTTACTTTAAAAAGACGCTCTTCGGAGCGTCTTTTTTATTTACCCCTTTCCTACCTATGCACTCCCGACTAAGTACTCGCGTTCCAGTAATGCGTAAACAGACGTTTGAGTACGTTCCTATGTTTTTTAGAGATCACCTCCTCCGCTTCTTTGCTCGTCTTTGATACGACGGCGACGTTCTTGCCGCACTTCCTCACGGTTCAGGCGATAGTTGAAGGTTAAGGAAGCCGATCCTGCCCGCCATTGGAACTCATCATAGCGGTTGAAATTCTCTTGCTCTAACTCCACAATGCGGATGCGTGAGTTGAGGAGGTCGCGTACACTCAACGTCAGCGATCCACGCCCTTTTAGAATCTCTTTGGATGCTCCAATGTTAATCACCGAAATAGAACGACGACGACCCTGCGCCGTAATTCGTGGCGAACGGTAGAGGTAATTGATTTGCATATCGAATAACTTAGGAATGGAGAGTTTTGAGCCAAGGTTGTTTGTCCATGCCCAGGCATCGTTACTCAGGTTGATTCCCTCAAAACTACCCGTAGTGACGGCGCGGTAAAAATTAAAATTCGTACTCATTTTCCACCATGAGGTAATGTCCTGCGAGAACGAAAACTCAATTCCGTAAGCGTCTTGTATAGAAAGGTTGACAGGAAAAAGCCGTGAAATATTATTTTCATCAACCGTAATCACTCGTTCAATCACGCCCGTTCGATAGCGATAATACACACTTCCCAAAAATGATCCCGAGTTCCAGTAGGTCAGGTAACTTGCCTCAAACGAGTCGGTGTACTCTGGGTTAAGGTCAGGGTTGCCAAAATAAAGGTTTCGGGCATCTGTAAAGTTAGAAAATGGCAGAAGTAAGCGGAAACGAGGGCGTGAAAGACGGCGCGAGTAGCTTAACTGCACCGTATTCCCTTCGGCGACTTCGTAAGAAACACTCAAAGACGGAAAGAAATTAAGGTAATCTTTCTGGATATTCGTTTGAGCAGACTCAGAAGTGACGGCAATGTCGGTATACTCTGCCCGTACGCCCAACTGCCACGAAAACGGCTTTCCTTTCATCCCCAGAACGCCATAAAACGCATAAATATCCTCTTGATATCGCAGTCTGTCGTCGAACCCTTCAAAGACTTCAAAAACGCCTGCCTCGTTTTGCTGCTCTACCATGTAATCGTTGTCGATCATACGTAGGGTGATGCGGCTACCGAGTTCAAACTGGAACTTCTCGGCAAAGGGATGTATGTAGTCGGTCTGAAAGAGGAAATTTTCTTCTTTCTCTAGGTTGTCAGTACGCTGGACAGTGGGCGGACCTGAACTACCTTGAAGTTGTTCTACTTGATCGGCTTGTTCGAGTTCGTCGCTCAAAATCCAACGGGCATCCGCCGTCCAGACGTGTCCTTTTTTATTGAACTTTTTCTCGTAGCTGGCAGAAAGTTCGTAGTTCTCGTCAGTTTCGTTCTCGATTTCTTCACGCGTCGTGAAGGCAAACGAATTACCAAAACGATCAAAGTCCTCATAGGTCAGGTCCACTTCGTTGCGGTCGTCGCCAATACGCGCCAAGCCCGAAACGGTAAGGGTATTTTTATCGTTGAAGTAAATGTCCACTCCCCCACGAACGGTGTTATTTAAGCCGCCACGCCACTGTTCACGGGTACGCTCCAAGCTTGACTCAAGCACACCACTCTCGTCAAGGTTGTTCTGAAAAAAGTAGCCCTGCCCCGGATTATTTCGATACCGAATGCCATAGCTGCCAAAATAATTAACGTTTTTGCCACGTCGATTCAGGTTGATGGCTGCCCCAAAGTTAGGGTTCCAACCTGCCGTTAGGTCAACGGAGCCGTTGAGTCCGCGTTGTTTATCTTTTCGGAGGATGATGTTGATAATGCCTGCCTCGCCTTCTGCTTCATAACGCGCCGACGGGTTGGTGATAACCTCCACACGCTCCACAAGGTCACTTTGCAGGAGGCGTAGGGCTTCTGTGCTTCCCAAGCCCGCCAACCCTGAGGGTCTCCCATCAATCAAGATTCGGACGTTACCGCTTCCACGCAAGCTCACATTTCCTTCCACATCCACTTCCACAGACGGCAGGTTTTCGAGGACATTCAGGGCTGTTCCGCCTTTGAGTGTACTATTTTGAGCCACGTTAAACACGCGCTTATCAAGACTAAGCTCCATTTCCATACGTTCGCCCTCAATCTCAACGGCTTCCATTACTGTGGCGTTAGGTGCCAGAGTGATCGTTCCCATATCGACCTCAAGCTGACCACGTTCGCGCTCTATGGCTCCTACGTTTTTTTCTTTGTATCCAATAAAAGAGGCGACCATGTAGAGTCGCCCTGCTTTTGCTTCAATCGTAAATTCTCCCGCCTCATTCGTGATTCCTCCTCCTACCAAAAACTGCTATCGCGTTGGCTAAAAACTTGGAGGGTGGCGTAAGGAAGAGGCTCTCGGCTAGACTCATCGAGGATTTTACCCATGATTGTGAGGCTAGACCGCTGCCCGTTGCCACTTCGCTGGGCGTGTGTATGGAATGAAATGAAAAAAAGTAGGAAAAAGGTAGTCAGTGGAGGCTTTTTCATGATACAGTAGTAGGAAAGAGTACTTCTAAAAAACCGATGAAAAGAAGTAGATGTTTGTTAGCGTTTTACAAAGTGTTGATATAGAGTTAAGTACTTATCCATATTCTCCCCCGCTTGTCTCGCGCAAAAAGTGGTAAAAATACCGTTCCATCCCACTCGCCAAAAAGCTGTACGGTATCTCCTGCCGAAAAAGCCAGCAACTGCCAAAGTGCCTTTTGTGAACCCGAAAGCGGAAGTCCTTCCTGATTGAGGTCAAGGGCATACCAACGATCTTCAACTTTTTGGATACGAACGTTATCCCAGCCTGTGGGCATTTGTTCCAACCACGGCCAGCGGCTTAGCCACGACGAAAATTGCAGTAAAATTTCTTCCGTAGAGGCAAGTAAAGTCGGAGGAGCGGTAAAAAGGTTTAAGCCGCTTTCTTCCAAGACTACCGCCCGTAGGGGTACGGCATTCGGATAAAACGCCAGTTTGAGTTCGTAAAGTGCGCCTACCTCAAACTGCGTCGCCAAGGTATTTTGACCAAAAGCGAAATCCAGCAGTAGCCCCCAGTTTGTACCACCAGCCTCTTGTAGCCATACGCGTTGCGCCCGCAAGCCCGTTTCGAGTTCTTTTACGTGCGTCCCCCAGACGTGCCAGACACCAGCCTGCTGTTTTCCTTCGGCCTCGACATAGCTTTTTCGGATATTTACGCCTGCCCACTGCCGCAAACTCAGGGCAAAAGAGTCGTTCCAGTCGGGCTTTCGGATGGCTTTACACCAAAGCTGTAGGACTCCAAGCTCTTCGAGCAGGTGTTCCCAGTCATCGGCGGAGTTACCCGAAAAGTCTAGCTCGCGTACCCGTTGCGCTAGTGACCCAGCCTGTAAATCTGTCAGGCGTGTAGCGATGGTTTCCTGATCTGGGTGGTCAACGCGCCCTAAGCCCTGCTGGATAAGGTTATGAATCCAGCGTTCGAGGACATCGGCTGCCGTACGGAGGTTCTCGTCTCGCTGCTCGGCATTTTTTCCAAACCACTGCTCAAATGCGCTCACCGTTTTTCGATGATTTTACCTGTTTTTTGCCCTGTTTCGCCTGTTTCTGTGACCATGACTCGAAGTCGGTACACGTAAAAACCCCTTGCATGAACGGAATTACTGTTCGGTTGCCACTTTAAAAGGTCTAGCGTTTCGGGGGCATTCAGAACCGTTTCGGACTGCCGATATACCAACTGCCCAAGGCGGCTAAAAATTTCTAGGGTCACTTCTAAATCTTCCCCCTCGCGGTTGTGCGAGAAGTCAAACCGCACCGTTTCATCCGAGAAAACAGGGTTTGGGTAGGCTAGCCCATCGCTGATTTTGAGGTCTTCTTCGATGACAAAAAACGAAATGGTTGCTTCTGCCAGATTGTTGTGTGTATCGTAAGCCCGCAGAGTAAGCGTATGCTCGCCCAAAGGTAAATTTTGAAGCGGAAACGCTATTGAGCCTGAGCTTGGGTTATCGACGGCTGACTGAAAATAGTCTGTCAAAAGGATCGGCTGCGCTTCGTCCTCATCCAAAATTACCACCACATCGCGAAGCAAATTAAAGCCTAAGTCATCCGACAGCTTTGCCAACAGGAGTACGTTTTGTGGTACACGATCTCCCGAGACAAAATTCTCATCTTCCAAGAAGAGCTGTGTCGTTGGGGCTTCTCCGTCAGGGATAGGATTCAGGTTTTCCCCGCCGACGGTTGTTAGGGTTGCCCCGTGAGCGTCGCGTGTTTGATCGGTGGTTTGGGCATAAAGACTGATTTTTCCCGTTCCGGCTTCTGTTGCCGAAAGGTCGGCAGGGGTTACGAAAGAGATTGAAAATTGTCCTTCCGAAACGTTCACTTGCCCACTAAAAATTACTTCTGAATATTCTGTGTAGGTAGTAGGGGCAGACTCGTCTCCAAGGGTTTCAAATCGCTTCGGGACGTTAAAAACCGTCACATCCAAGGTTCCCGAAAAGTCATTCTGTCGAACATCGTTTTGCACGACCTCACCCGTTAGCCTGACGCGCTCTAGGGGGCTGAGCAAAATATTTTTCTCCGAAAGCCGCACCTGCGCTTCGGGGTAAGCGAGTCGCATGGAGGGGTCTCCCAGAAGGGCGAAGTTTCGGTTTACGAGCGTCAAACTTTCATTTTTGGTCTTCCGCATGATATCACCGAGGCGTTGCGAGTTATCCGTAAAAACATTTTCATAAAAGGCGCGTGCTGCCCGAAAGTTGGTATTTGCAAAGACGGGGCGCGTCGTCGTGATGAGTGCGACACCACCACCGCCAGGACTCAGTAAAATCCGCTCTCCGCCCGACTCCCGCAGGGGGTTGTCGTAGCGTCCAAACTCACAGGTTGCCGTCACAAAAAGTGGTAAGGTTTTGGGGTTTCGCCAGCGTTGGATGGTGGCTACATCAAGGATGCTCTCGGAGGTCCAACCCGCCTCAGAACCGTGCCCCATAAAGTTGACGATAAACGCGCCCTGCTCGATGGCTTGATTGAGTGTTTCGCGGGCTTCGGGGGAGCGTCTAACCCCGTTTTCGTCGGGTGTTTGCGGGAACGCATCTACGTACAGCCGTTTGGTATTGTAGGCCGGAAAATTCTCGTCCACAATTTCCGTTAGGCGTTCGGAGTCGTTTTGATGGATGTTGCGATCGCCGTCGTCTGCCACAAAAAGAATGCGGTTGCGCCATTTTCCAAAATGCGCCGTATCATAATACGAAATCAGCTTATCGACTACTTGTCGCGCCTGCGTTTGTGTCTGGACAGGCAGCCGCCCGATCCCTAAATCAAGGGTGTGACTGTTGCCGCTTGCGTTTTCCGCCCATTCGCCTTCAAACGCTTCCATAAATGCAAAATAGTCGTCCGAAGAGAAACTGTAAATCGGATCAAAGGAGTCACGAGATTGATAGATAGGAATAAAGTTGGTGTTGTTGTCCGTGCGGTTTTTGGGGTCGTAGGATGCGTCGCCAAAAAGCAAAACGTAACGAAGTTCTTCGGATGACTTGAGATAGAGCGAGCGAATAAAGTTTCGGATTGCCGTGATGTCTTGTCGTCCCGAGGAAAAGGTATTGTAAATCTGGGAAAGCTCCACGACCTCAACGCTTAGCCCGTCCGCCGTGCGCCGAAATTCTGCCAAACGTTCAGCCGCTGCCTTAAAAATACTCGGCGTGACGATCAATAAATTGGGCGTGGTAACGCCTAGAAGGTTTTGATTCGTAACCTGACCAACAACTTCGGTCTGCGGGACTTCAGCTTGGTCAAAAGCAATAAAACGCGGGACTTCGGGGGCAAGCATCGAAAAATCTAGCCTAGCCTCATTTCCTTCGGTCACGAATTTGGCGTGCTGTGGATCGCCAATTTCCCAGATTTCGACGGCTTTATTTTCAGGATTGCTAAACTGAAAGGTGTAAACTTCATCTCGTAAGAGTCCAAAGGTGTAAAAGGGCGTTTGAGATTCCTGCCATTCGAGGTTTCGGGTAAAGTTAACCTCCATAAAATCCAGAAAACCCAGCCCAGAAGTATTCCCCTTTTGGTACGTAAGGTTCACAACGAACTCCTCCGAGACCTCACCTGCATACCCCCCCGTACTTTCAGTAGCCCGTCCTTTTTGCGTGTAAGTCGCCTCAACCGATGGGGCAATAGCTAAACGATCTACTTCCAGATCATTAACGACTACTTCATAATGGGTTTGTGTAAAGCCGTAGCCGTACGCTCGTGTGGTGACAGAAACGGGCGTTCCTGAGGCGTGTCCGCTTAAATCAAAGGTGAAATCTTGCGAAGGTGTAAAATCGAAAATCTCTCCGAACCACTGGCGTCCTGAGCCGCCGGGTGCCCGTCGGATGGAAGCCAGAATATTGTACTCGTCCGTTTCGTGGAAGTGCATTGCGTTGTAGGTATTGACAACTTGTCCGCCCGTTGTGCTGAGATTAGCATCAGCAATACGCTTACCTGTGGATTGCGTTCCGACCTTAAGAAAATAGTAGTTGAAGTCGTCGTAGAGGGCGGCTTCGTGATGAATTAGCTCATTTTCGGTATCAAAAGTCAGGTTGTACGGCTCGTCAGCATAAAAAAGGACGTAATCCGAAGGGTCAAAGCTGCCGTCTTCCGCCCCTACTAAGCGAATAGCCCGCTCGGGAAGCGGCTCATTGAGGTTATACGCGGCGTTGGCTTGGGAAAGTATGCCGCCTCCAAAGCCAAAAAGCTGGAAGTTATCGGGGTTGAGACTCTCAACCGGGATACCTGCGTCTCGAAGTTGATTATACGTAATTTTATAAACTCCCCCTTCGGCGATACGAAGTTTGAGAATTTGTCCGTCGGCAAGGGGCGATTGGGCGAAAAGCGGTGCGGAAACACCTAAAAATAAGAATGTTAAAAGAATGCGTCTCATACTTATGTAATCGGTAAGTGTAGTGAAAGGGTTGCCTCTCCCAAAAGTTAAATATCGGTATTTTGAATGTTTCCCCCCTTATTATCAAGCTGTTTTATCAACAATTAAACGCTATTTGCAGTACTCCTCGCTTTAGGGATACCCCGTATCTCTCTGCCCACGTTTTTTGAGAATTTGAGTAGTAAGTTTTATCTTACTCCCATGAAAACCTCCCCCGAAGAAAATCTACGTAAGTTACAGGCGCACTCCCTTCGCTTGAATCGTCCCAATGAGCTTCCCGAAGTCCTTGACGCGTATGCGCTGAGTCAGCACCGAGCACAAGTCGCTCTTTGTCTGGATATCTCGGCGACGATGCACCCGCTTTATGCCTCTGGCAAAATGCAGGCATTTGCGGAGAAGATACTTGCGCTGGGCGTATTTTTTGATGAAAATGACGAGATAGATGTTTTTCTGTTTGGGGATCAGACCTACTATGTGGGAGAAATGAACCTCAAGAACTTTAAGGGTTTTATCCCGACGGCAAGGCAAAAATATACTTCTTTTGGGGCTACAGAATACGACAAAGTATTTCAGGTAGTGCGGAAGTTTTACTTTCCCGATGCAGGCGGCGGTCCGCGTACCGAACCGTTGAAAAGTAATAGCTTGCCCGTCTATGTGATGTTTGTCAGTGACGGAACAACCCTGAATGAAGAAGCCACGGAAAAGCAACTGGCTTACTCAACCTATGAGCCGATATTTTGGCAATTCATGGCACTCGGAAAAGGGAAAGGCGATGCTGGTACAGGGGTTTGGGGTTGGATTAACCGTGCCTTCACCAAAGACTTTAGCTTTTTTCAACGCTTAGATGACCTTATTGAAGGAAGTAAACTGGATAATGCTGACTTCTTTAATGTCCCCAATATTGGTGATTTGGACGATAAAAAATTGTATCAGCTCATGATGAATGAGTACCCTGAATGGCTTGAACTTTCTACCAAATCAGGAATATTAACGACTAACGAAAGTTAAACTTTTTAGGCAGTCGTTAAAGTAAGATTTGGTTTTGCCAACGATTATTTGGTAAACGTAAGTTTTCTGGCTCAACTAGGATTTTCAGGAAACCTTTAAAATTCTATGATAGCCCTTAGCCTG
>CAZNAK010000031.1:0-1927 GCA_964570645.1 uncultured Cytophagales bacterium
TTGTGAGTGTAAGTCCGACCCCTGTAGTTACTGTATCTCCAACCAACCCTGTTATCTCTCCGGGAAGCTCAGTAACACTTACGGCTTCGGCTTCTACGGCAGCTGTTTTCTCATGGGATACAGGCGCAATAACACCTTCAGTCACCGTAGCTCCAACCCAAACAACAGCATATACTGTTACGGTAACGGATGCGACCGGCTGTACTAGCAGCGCAACGGCATTTGTTACAGTTACCAACGTTATCCAACCGCCTACCAACTCAGGTGTTGTTTTTGACGGCGAGGATGACTTCCTGACAATAGCTCCTAGTCTGCTAGCCTCAGTGATTGAGGGACCATTTACTTTCACGACCTGGTTCAAAGCATATGAAAGATCTAGTACGGGGTCCGTGATATTCTCTAACTGGAGTGTCTCCGGAACAGAAGGATATCAGATAGGCTACACACCTTTAGGTGAGGTCTTCTTGCGCGAGAGAGGTGGCACGACATTAACAACAACAGCAACCAGAGGGATCAATGAGTGGGTACATATTGCTGTTTCTGTATCACCGACCGCAGGCGGGGACGTAGCTAATATCTATCTTGACGGCGTACTTGAGGCACAGTCCGTTGCTTTCCCGGATCCAAATGTTAATCCGTCTACGCCAATCTACTTGGGTGCCCTTGCCAGTATTACTACGCCTACTAATGTAATTAACGGGCATTTGGATGAAACCAAAATATGGAGTAGCATACTATCGGCTGGCGAGATTGTACTGACGGCAAATAGTACTGCTACGTCGTCTGTTAACTTATCCGCTTACTGGAACTTTGAGGATAGGACTGGACAGTCTGCCATTGACTTAGTATCTCCTTCGCTGAACGATGCCTCTTTTGGTCAAAATATACTTCTTATTGGTGATGCCGCAGACCCACTCTGGTCGTTCCGAGTTAAAAACACACAAGATAACGGCCTTGAGTCATTCCGTGCGGTCATTAATGACGCAAATTTCTTTGCTGGAGAGCATTTCATTGACTTCTCTATCGACGAACCTGCTCCGTGGGTTATTTCTGTGGGGGCAAGTACAAGTACTGAGCTGCCCGGCTTTACGGATAGAACGCTTATTGCAGGCTACACCCAGCCCGGTGTGGATACATTACAACAAGTCCTTGTACGCGCAACACCCGCAGTTGCAGGGAATAAAGGTCTTGACTTCTCCACGAGTGCTACGGGTTCTCAGCTCTACGGCATTAACGTAGCAGGGTTTGACGGAACAAACGGAGTCGGTGTGGATATCAATGCGCCGGGTATTACCATCGGTGCGCCTACGCTGGGGAATGTAATTTATAGAAATACAACGGGTATTTCGGTCAATGCAGCAAGCACTACAATCCAATACAATAAGATTGGCTCTAACGCCTCAGGGACAGTTAGTCTAAACAACGTGACAGGCGTGCTGATCAATGGCTCAGCCGACGGATCTATTATTGAACGGAATCTTATTTCAGGAAATTCGGGTGCAGGTATTGAAGTAAATGGTTACTTCGCCCTGACGGATTCTCTTTACCTAAAGAGGAACCGAATAGGAACGCAAATACTGGGCACAACGGCACTACCAAATGGTACAGGTATATCAATTCTGGCCTCTACTGATGTTTCCATATCACAAAATATAATTTCTGGGAATACAGGTTCTGGTGTCAGCTTCAACGATACGCAGAACTCCACGATTCGGGATAATGCTATTGGTACTGATGCACTCGGAAGTGCACTTGGCAACACGCTCCGTGGTATTCAGCTGACGGGGGGAAGTGATAACCTCATCACCAGAAACCGTATCTCTGGAAATGCTGATGCGGGAATAGCCATCATCAACTCAGTATCAACAACAGTTACTGAAAATGCTATCGGAACCAACGGGCTTCGTACAGTCGCTATTCCTAATGG
>CAZNAK010000031.1:1937-11967 GCA_964570645.1 uncultured Cytophagales bacterium
GGCGGTGCGGGTGTCTTGCTTTTAGGTGCTCAAGGAACAAGTGTCGGTCTTGCAAACCAAGGGAATGTGATTTCAGCTAACTTGGGTTTTGGCATCCGTTTAGTGGGTGCAGACGGTAACACTATTCAGGGTAATATCATAGGAGGCAGTGACACACTTAGTGCGTTACCAAACAACAGTGGTGGTATTGTGATTGAGGCGGGAAGTAGTAACAACCTAGTGGGCGGCGCGCTTCCAAATAGACAAAATGCTATTGTGTATAATGGCATTCAAGGTGTTCAAATTGACGGCGCGACAACGACGGGTAATACGCTTCGAGAGAACGTCCTATTCTGTAACGATGGTACAGGTATTGGCTTGAGTAACGGCGGTAACAATAACCAACAAGCTCCTACTATTCTGAATGTAACCGTCAACTTTACCGTTTCAGGTACAGGCACCTCTGGTGATCGCATTGAGTTATTTGCTTCAAACACTTCAGGTGCGCTCGGCTGTCCTACGGCAGCAGTTCAAGGGGAGGAGTATATTGGAAGCACGGCAGTAGGACCAGCGGGACAATGGTTTATTAACTCTTCTCGCGTTCGTATTGGAGGTAAACAGCTCAGAGCAACGGCGACAAATACTATTTCAGGGAATACCTCTCCGTACTCCAACGTCTTTGCCGCACCAGCCGTAGCACCGAACTTACTGGTCACGCAGCTTAACGCCCTAGACGATCCAACGCAGTGTGGTGGACAAGGCTATCTACAAATTCAGCTGTTAGAGTTGAGAGACAGCCTTACCTACTACATTGATTTAGACGTTCCAGACTCTACCACAGGGGTTAGCACGAATATCAACGAGCTAGAACTTGCCACACTTACTCCTGGATCAATAAATCAGCTAGAGATTTCGACGGGTCTTGAAGAAGGAACGGTAATCGGACCTTTGATTGGCGTGTTAGAGTTAGAAACAGGTCGTTCAACAATCTATGCTTTGAGTGATACATTGAGCTTTGTAGATCCAGGCTTCAATTTATTCCTTCCTGTGTCGGTAGCGGATAATCCAATCTCTGTGGATACCAGTACGTTCATTATCGTTGATGGAACACAAGTAGGCTTTGACTACGCGTTATATACTGATAACTCACCGAGTCCGAGTACCTTTGTCTCAGAGCAAGCACCTTCGTTTGGTGGATCAATACAATTACCAACAGGAAATCTTAACGATACCACAAACTTTTTTGTGACGGTCTTTGACCCGGCTACCACTTGTCTGGACACCTTACGCGACCCTGCAACGGCAATACCGACAATAATCACCGTTGAGGCGACAAATGCTATTCTACCTAGCGATTCTTTAATCCTAGTGGCGATCTATAACAGCACGGGTGGCGATGATTGGATTGATCCTTGGATTTTGACCGACCCAATCTATGACCGTGGTACAGGTGAGGTTAACTGGTTAGGTGTTGAGGTATTTGGTGGTCGCGTACGTCGCCTTGATCTCCGTGGACGAAACTTAACGGATACCCTGACGCAGCGTATTATTGCGCTAGACTTCTTGGAGTTCGTTGATATTTCTGAAAACCACCTTGACTTCGCCTCTATGGAGTTCTTGATCGCGCAGCGACCCGATGTGACCTTCTTTTACTCACCACAAAGTAAAGTCAACGAACGAATTGATACACTGGTCAATGAGAACGATGACATTATCTTTGACGCACTTGTCGGAGGAATTGCTAATCGTTATCAGTGGTATAAAGATGGAGTACAGATTAACGGCGAAACCCGAGATACGTTACTGCTAACGGGAGTAACACCAGATGATATTGGCGTATATCACTGTGAAATCACCAACGATATTGCCACGGATCTGACGCTCATCCGTCGGGACATTCTCATAGACATAATTCCAGCAGTAGCATCACCAGATTCACTCTGGCTCGTCGAGTTTAACCGCCGAACGGGTGGCGAAAACTGGTTTATCGAGTGGGACTTCGAGACACCGATAGCTACGTGGTACGGCTTACGGTTCGAGAATGGGCGTTTGGCCGAAATCTCTCTACCAGAAAACAACCTAAGTGACAGCTTACCTGATATTTTCGATGTAGATACAGTAGTATTTATCGAACAAATTGAGGTAATCAACCTCTTTGGTAACAACTTAGAGGGACCTCTACCTCCTTCTATGCGCGGACTAACCAACCTGCGTTATCTTGACCTGAGTAATAACGAGTTTGATGGGGCAATCCCACCAGAGCTATCAGAATTGAGTAACTTGACTACGCTTTGGTTGTCGGATAACAACTTTACGTCCATGCCAAATAGCGTTACAAATTGGTTACGTCTTCGTAATTTATTTTTACAAGGCAACCAGCTTACGGCATTGCCCGACTCGCTCTTTGAGCTTACAAGACTAGAGGTCTTAAACATCAGTCGAAATCAGATTGATTCCATTGATGAGGTTTCCCTAGATTTACCAAACTTGAAGGAGTTCTATGCCAACGAGACAAACCTGAAAGAACTTCCAAGTTCGATTACGAACGGAAGAAAGCTCGAGGTACTTGAGCTAGTGAGTGACTCTCTGACGGCACTTCCCGATAGCCTTTACACATTATCTAGCCTCAGAGTTGTCGATGTGAGTGATAACTTCTTGGACTTTGGTGACCTAGAAGGCCTCGTAAATATCGTTTCTGAGCGTTATGACTACGTACCGCAACCCGATGTAAATCAGTCATTTGACACGACCGTTGTCATTGGGGACTCCTTTACGATGCGTGTGGAAACCGGCGGGCAGAATAATAGGTATCAGTGGTTCCTAGACGATGTTCCAATCAGTGGTGCAACGCAGGATACGTACACCATTAACTCAATGACAGCCGACGATGCAGGTGTGTACTATTGTACGATCAATAACACGTTGGCAACTGAGTTAACTTTACGCCGCTTACCGATCAATGTAAGTATCGAGTGTAATTTAGTAGATGGTCAGGTTACAACTAACGCTACGGGAGTGTTCTGTGAAGGTGGTGCAACACAAGTATCTCTCTTCGCGCCGGCAGGAGACTTTACTTATCAATGGTTCCGAGACGGTCAGGCCATTTTCTTAGCCAATGACTCCACTTATGTTACCAATACTTCGGGTGATTATGTGGTGCGCTTACGCGATGCAAACGGCTGTCAAACATTCTCGGATACCTTCAATTTGGCGGCTGTTTCTTCCCCGCAGGTGGTTATTCTACCGGGCAACGAACCAACCGTATTGACCTTTATTTCGGATTCGGAGTTGGCAGGATTCCAGTGGTACTTCAATGATGAGCCGATTGAAGGCGCGAACGAAGGTACGCTCACCACTACTGAGACGGGTGAATACTATCTCATTGTAACAGATTCAAATGGATGTATAGGGCAGTCAAATATCCTGTTCTTTAATGTTACAGGTTTAGAGGACGAGGAAGTTTCGTTACAGACGCGCCTCTATCCAAATCCACTTTCAGGAGACGAGTTCTACCTAGAGCTTCCAACTGATGCAGGTGATGTTAAGGCGATTGAGTTGATTGACAACCTTGGGCGCAACCTACGTACATTAGTCTTTAGCCAGCCTCAGAACAGCATAGGTCGATACCGAGTCAGTGGCTTAGAGGGCATACCCGTAGGAGTGTACTACGTACGAGTCCAGACAACCAAAGCGGTAATCCTGAAAGAATTGTTCCTGGAGCAGTAGGAAAAGGAGGTTAAAGCATCAGGGCGTTTGATCAAAAATGCCTTGATGCTACTTCAACAGATCTTGCTTAGGTTTCCCCGCCTGAAATGCCTTGAGGTAAAATGGTTCAAAATAAGCCAGATCAGCATACTGTTCCAGTTTGAGCTTCTGGATACCTAGCCGCCCTACGCTAACTGCCGTAGGTTTGAAGTCTGCTAAGAAGCGTGCGTTGGGGTGTTGGAGTAACTTTTTCCACGCCATCGCCTAAAAAAAAAACACGTTGCTCTGAAAAATACGACGAGAAAGCTTCTTCCTCCATGACTTTAGCATGAGTTGAGGAGACCTCGTTCAGTTTATCGTCATATACAGCCGTGTAAACCTCCATACGCCTAGCATCGAGGAGCGGAATGAGATAGAAGTTGGTTTCCTCCTGACTAAGCTGCATTCTTACAGATGCTGCCATTGCTTGTAGTGTCGGCACATTGATGAGTGGAATGTCAAGGGCGTAACAAATTCCTTTCGCAACCGAGGTGCCAATACGCAAGCCCGTATAAGAGCCTGGCCCCTCTGAAAGTATCACTGCACTAAGTGATTTTTTATCCAGATTTGTGTTTTCAAAGAGATTTTGAATGATTACGGATAACTTTTCCGCATGAGGGCGTTCTGTAAAAAGGTGCTGAGTTGCTAGTGGAGTTCCAGACTCGTTGAGCAAAGCCACAGAGCAGACATCCGTTGTTGTTTCGAGAGCTAGAACCATTTTAAAATTAAACTACCTGTCAAGCAGACACTTACTTCCAACAAGGTTTTGTATTGAAAGCATGAATACTCTTTTTATTTATTTCTTTTTCTTGGTGCTTTTCTTTTTAGCTTTCGGCTTTCCCTCTGTGCTCGTAGCTTTTTTCTTGCTTGTACCTCGCCTTTTTTTTCTCGGGTGCTTTTTCGATAAGCTCAACGACCTGTGTGTAAGTCAACTCTTCGGGGATGACATCTTTCGGAATCTTGACATTTTTCTTGCCTGCTTTAATGTAAGGCCCCCACTTTCCGTTAAGAACCTTAATGCTTTCATCTTCCTCAAAAGATTTAATGTGTTTTTTTGCGTCTGCCTCACGCTTTTCTTGAATCAGTTGGATCGCCGCTGCTTCGTCCATGGTGTAAGGATCATGATCTTTTTTGATAGACGTAAATTTACTGTCATGCAATAAATACGGGCCATATCGTCCAATGTTGGCTTTGATCTCCTTACCTTCCAACTCTCCCACTACGCGCGGTAGTTTGAATAAGTCCAGTGCCTCTTCAAGGGTGATGGTCTCAATGAACTGACCTTTTCGGAGACTCGCAAACTCGGATTTTTCGTTATCAGGGTCTTCGGGGATAAGCTCAACTACTGGCCCATAGCGCGCGAGTCGTGCAATAATTTTTCGCCCATTTTTTGGATGAACGCCTAGTTCCCGCGAGCTATTTACGTCCGAGCGTTCTATCTCTGCGGTCTCTTCTACTTTAGGATGAAAGTCACCATAAAACTCCGCCAGCATTTTTGACCATTCTAGGCCGCCTGAGGCAATGACATCAAACTCTTTTTCCACTTTTGCAGTAAATTGTAAGTCCACAATGTCACCAAAGTGCTCAACCAAAAAGTCATTGACTACCATTGCAACATCAGTAGGAAAGAGCTTCATTTTCTCTGCCCCCGTAATTTCCGTCTTCGTTTTTTCTTTTACGTTACCAGCCTTAAGCACTAGCTCAGTGTATTTTCGTTCCTTTCCCTCACGAGACTCTTTGAGTACGTAGTTCCGTTTCTGGATCGTAGAAATCGTGGGTGCGTAGGTGGAGGGTCGCCCAATGCCAAGCTCTTCCAAGGCTTTTACCAGGCTTGCTTCTGTGTAGCGCGGTTTAGAACGCGTAAACCGCTCTCTGCCTACCAGGTGGTTCAAGTCCAGTACTTGCCCTACCGAAATTGGCGGTAGCATATTTTTGCTATGCGGATTCTCATCTTCCTCCTGCTCGTCGTCATCGCGTGTGGCCAGATATACTTTAAGGAAACCATCAAATTTGATCACCTCACCTTTGGCAACTAACTCCTCTGGTGCAGTGGAGATACCGATGGTTGCTGTAGTCTTTTCGAGTTTGGCATCTGCCATTTGAGAAGCTATCGCACGTTTCCAGATCAGCTCATAAAGGCGTTGTTCGTTGCGGTCTTTTCCTGCTTTCCTGACAGAAAACTCCGTAGGGCGGATCGCTTCGTGGGCTTCCTGTGCAGTATCTGATTTCGTTTTATAGACCCTAGATTTGTGATAATGAGCTCCGTAGCTCGACTTAATTTCTTTTTCCGCCTTCCCCATTGCCCCTTTGGAGAGGTTGGTTGAGTCAGTACGCATATACGTGATATGCCCCGCTTCGTAGAGGCGTTGAGCGAGTGTCATGGTTTGGGCGACCGAAAAATAAAGGGCACGACTTGCCTCTTGCTGAAGCGTAGAGGTGGTAAATGGCGGCAAAGGCGATTTTTTTCCTGGCTTTGTTTCAAGGTCGTTGATTGTGAAGCTTGCCTTACGGCAAGCATCCAAGAGCTTCCGTGCTTCGTCTTCTTTGAGCCTTTTGGAGAGATCTGCAAAGAGTTGTGCCCCTCCTTCAAGGTCAAAAACGGCGTTGATGCGGAAAAACGGCTTAGGCTCAAAAGATACAATTTCGCGCTCGCGTTCAACAATAATCCGTACCGCCGCTGACTGCACACGTCCTGCCGAGAGTCCTGTTTTAATCTTTTTCCAGAGAACAGGCGAAAGCTCAAAGCCCACCAGCCGGTCTAATATACGTCTCGCTTGTTGCGCATTCACGAGGTCTTGATCAATTTTACGTGGCTGCTGGATCGCCTTTTGAATCGCCGACTTGGTAATCTCACGAAACACAATGCGATGCGTTTTCTTGTCATCAAGATTCAGTGATTCTTTCAAGTGCCACGAGATAGCTTCTCCCTCGCGGTCATCATCTGTGGCAAGCCAGACAACATCGACCTTACGAACATCATCTTTTAATTCTTGCACCACCTTTTTCTTATCAGGGGTAACAATATAACTGGGCTGAAAGCCATTTTTTATATCAATCGCGTCTTTTTTAGGTAGATCGCGTACGTGTCCAAAGCTTGACTTTACAATAAAGTCGCTCCCTAGATATTTATTGATTGTTTTAGCTTTCGCTGGTGACTCGACAATAACTAAATTTTTGGGCATAAAATACAGTCTTTTGCGCTGTGGCCTCTAAACAGGATTATCCCGCTTTTTGTTGCCGAAGGGCAAACATAAACAGAATATGCGAACCTCAAAATTTATGCTAGAGATGATTTGTTTAAGAATCACTATTTTTGCGTCATGAATTTTATTGATACACACGCTCACCTGTACAGCGAAAAGTTTCAATCTGACCTTCCTGAGGTGCTTGACCGCTGCCGTGAGCAATCCGTTACACAGATTTATCTGCCTAATATCGACGAGGATTCCGCCGAATCAATGCTCGAAATACAAGCGAAAGCTCCTGAGGTTCTTTTTTCCATGATGGGCTTGCATCCTTGTTATGTTAAAAAGGATGTCGATAAGCAACTCTACAAAATCGAGGACTGGTTCAAAAACGAAACCTTTATCGGTGTAGGCGAGATTGGTTTGGATCTCTATTGGGACAAATCACTCTTTGAGCAACAAAAAGAGGCTTTCCGTATCCAAACGCACTGGGCAAAAGAGCGCGAGCTTCCTATCGCGATACACTCCCGCGAGGCCAACCGTGAGGCGATTGATTTGGTCAGCGAGGCAAAAACCGAGGATCTGCGGGGTGTTTTTCATTGTTTTTCGGGGACAGTTGCCGAGGCGCAAGAAATGATTGCCTTAGGTTTTTTTCTGGGAATCGGAGGCGTAGCTACCTTTAAAAATGGAGGCTTGGACAAGGTTCTACCTGAGATAGATCTCGATCATCTAGTTTTAGAAACCGATAGTCCTTATCTCGCCCCCGTTCCGTATCGGGGTAAGCGTAACGAGAGTAGCTACATTCCAAAGATCGCACAGCGCATTGCTGACATCAAAGGGGTTAGCCTTGAAGAGGTTGCCAGAGTGACTACTGCTAATGCGATACGACTATTTAAAAGTAAATCTAAATAAAAAAATACTTTGTATTACAAAGCGTTTGAATGAAAGAAAACCCTCGCAATGAAGAATGATTCTGCGAGGGTAACCCAGAATTATGAGTTAGTGGGCATCTTAACGCGATCTTTAAGGCTTTCAAGTGCCGTTTCGATTCGTTTGATGACCTCATCACGTCCGAGTACCTGAAGTACATCCATTAGTTCTGCACCTACACCAACTCCCGAAACTGACAGACGAAGTGGCTGCATCATTTTCCCGATTTTTAGACCCTCGGCGGTTAGCTTTTCGGATAATGCTTGTTTGGAGGCACGTGCATCAAACTCCCCCTCTTCCGCTTTGAGTAGATCCACGAAGTGCTGTAAGCCTTGTGTTGCCTCTAACGTCCACTTTTTCTTGACCACTTTTTCCTCGTAGTCAGTAGGGACGGCGGCAAAATACTTTCCATCTTCCCAAATTTCATCCAAAAACGTAGCACGTTCTTTTGAAAGCTCGACAATTTTCTCTGCAAAGGCAGGCTCTACGTTAATTCCCTCAGCTTTGGTACGTTCCAAGTAATAAGCAGCGAGTTCTGTGTTAGAGCGATTGCGTAAGTACTCCTGATTGTACCACTTTACTTTATCAATAGAAAACTTCGTCCCCGCCTTGTTGATGCGTGAGAGTGAAAACTTCTCGATTAACTCTTCCATCGTGAATACTTCTTCGTTCGTTCCCGGACTCCATCCAAGCATCGCAAGCATATTCACAAAAGCATCAGGGAGGTAGCCTTGCTCACGGTATCCCATGGCGGTTTCTCCTGTAACTTCATTTTTCCAGTCGAGCGGAAAAACAGGAAATCCGAGTCGATCACCGTCACGCTTGGAGAGTTTTCCGTTACCATCGGGACGCAACAATAATGGCAAATGTGCAAATTGAGGCATCACCTCTTCCCATCCAAAGGCCTTGTACAAAAGGACATGTAGCGGTGCAGAAGGAAGCCATTCTTCTCCACGGATCACGTGCGTGATTTTCATCAAATAGTCATCCACGACGTTAGCCAAATGATAGGTTGGCATTCCGTCCGACTTAAGTAAAATTTTATCGTCTAAAGTTGAGGAGTGAACCATCACCCAGCCGCGTACAATGTCGTTTAACCTCACCTCCTCCTTTCGGGGCATTTTGAACCGAATTACGTAAGGCTCACCCGAGGCTAAGCGTTCTTTTACCTCATCTTCTGGAAGCGTAACAGAGTTTTTCATCTGCATTCGTGTGACGGCATTGTATTGCGGGGCTGCTACGCGAGCGGCCTTGAGGCGTTCACGCATCTGGTCGAGTTCTTCGGAAGTATCGAAAGCATAATAGGCCTTTCCTTCTGCTAAAAGACGTTCTGCATACTCGCGATACATATCCTCGCGTTCAGACTGTCGATACGGACCGTACTCACCGCCGTGTTTTGGACTTTCGTCAGGCTCCATACCGCACCATTGGAGTGCTTCTTGGATATACTCCTCCGCTCCCGGTACAAATCGTGTTTGGTCGGTGTCTTCAATACGAAGTACAAAATCCCCTCCCGCTTGGCGAGCGTGCAGATAATTAAATAGTGCTGTTCGTATGCCACCGATGTGTAAAGGACCTGTCGGGCTAGGCGCGAAACGTACGCGAACTCTTCTTGAACTCATAGTCATTTTTTTAACGCATTCAGATGACAAAAGTACGAAAAACTTCTTTGGCGGTTCAAGTAGAATATGTTTTGTAATACAATAAACTTTGTTGAACAAAGTAAATAGCTTTAAAAAATTTGCAGATTACACGGCAAACAAATGACTTTAAACGCAAAGAAAGCATCTTTTGCACGCCACTACTTCGTGTACTGCAAGCTTTTCGGTCGAAAAAATAAGCTATCGCCACGAAATATTCCCTTCAAACGAACACGACTGTCAGCGGGGTAATACCATTCCAATAAACGTATTTCACTCAAATAGGGAATAGATAAGTCTGTCGGCGCATCTTGACGCAAAAGCCGAATGTACCCTTCAAGGGTCGGGTGCAAGTCTCGGAACCGCTGAGGCAGTACTTTAGGGACTGTTTTATTGATACGAAAGGAGCGAGAGGTAAATGCAGTCTCAAAAAGAGGGGCATCACGATTGATCTCGGCTGAACTTCCCAAACCCAGGTAATAGACTTTATCACTTATTTTTATGCGCGCACCCTTGGCAAGCAGGCAGTAAGTCGTGTTGTCCTTACGGCGT
>CAZNAK010000032.1:0-4915 GCA_964570645.1 uncultured Cytophagales bacterium
CAACTTTCCATCTCTGTCCCACCCCACGACCACAACATGATTAGTAAAACGTGTTCCAAAGTGTCCTAACTTTTTCTTTTCCATATAATCCTGCAATTTATAGGTGATTTGTCCGACAACGTAGCTTAAAAAACCAAGGCTAAATAAAACTAAAATAATCCCCACTGTTTTTCCGCCCGTAGTATGCGGGTAAAGGTCGCCGTAGCCTACGGTTGTCAGCGTCACGACGGCGTACCAAAACGCATCAAACATAGAATTTATACTACTATTGGGGTCGTCTTGCTCAAAGTAACGAATGAGCGATAATAAGAGAAACAGTACGCCCATCGCGCCCAAAAGCTGTAATACCGAACGTAGATAGCGATTTTTCATAGCTCTTCGGGGTTTAGCCCTAGCTTTTTGAGCTTTTCACGTAATACCGCTAACTCTTTTTGTGATTGTTCTGCCTCAGAGGCTGCCTCATCAGCACGTTGCTTTTCTTTTATTTGCCCCTCTCCGCCTGTGTAAAGAACTTGTCCTTCTTTGGTACACCACCTTCCCCAGGGAGCTTTTTCTCCTTCAAAAAGTCCGTTCCAGATCATTATGCCGAGTTTCACTTCGGGCATGAAAAAGTTATCGTTTTCCAGCCTTTCATATTGCCTTTCCTTGAGAACAAAAACATTTAGATAGTCTGGATAAAGATGCTTGTAAGGATCGAAAATGATGCAATATTGGATGCCTAGCTGTGCATAAAGCTGCATTTTATGTTCGTCCTCATTTCCAACTTTATGAGAAACAACCTCAACGACTAGCTCAGGCAGTTTGCCCACTACCCACGAGAAATAGCATTTATCCTTTTTTTCTACCCATTTTTCAGGTTTCCGTACATCAAGACTCAAAAACATATCAGAAACTATGGGCGGTTTATTGATTGCATAGTAGATTCCGACGTTTGCCGATGCCCAAAAATCACGGTCTGTCCAAGCGTTATTATGTAGAGGGTCAATAAACAAACGCTGCTGCATTTCAGAAAAAAGATTATTCACAGGATCGTCGTTTTCGGTTTCAAATTGTTCGTAGTCGGGTCCGTCAATTTCGACATAGGTAGTGTGCGCGTAAACCAACTTGTTGTCTTTGTTGGCAACGAGTTTATACTCCTCCTGCAATCCTAATTCTTCAATCAGCGAGTTTTCCATAGTTCTTGCACAATGAAGCTACCGCCGAGCAATGAAAGTGCGACGGTAGCCATTTTATTTCAATTACTTCAAAATCGCTCGCGAAATAACGAGTTTCTGGATCTCGGATGTTCCCTCACCGATGGTACACAGTTTACAGTCACGGTAGTACTTTTCGACAGGGTACTCTTTGGTATATCCGTATCCACCAAAGATCTGAATGGCTTCCGTTGATACTTTTACGGATACCTCAGAGGCATAATACTTAGCGATAGCAGACTCTAAGTTGACGGGTTTACCCTCATTTTTGAGCTTTGCCGCCTGAAAGGTAAGCAGTTTCGCCGCTTCGATCTCCGTAGCCATGTCAGCAAGCTTAAAGCCAATAGCCTGGAACTTTGCAATGGGTTTGTTAAACTGATTTCGCTCTTTGGCATAGGCCACAGAGTGCTCATAAGCCCCTTGGGCAATACCGACGCTCAGGGCAGCAATCGAAATACGACCGCCATCGAGGATTTTCATGGACTGAATAAAGCCATCTCCGACTTCGCCAAGAGTATTTTCATTAGGGATGCGGCAATCAGTAAAAATCATTTCTGCGGTCTCCGAGAGGCGCATTCCTAGCTTGTCCTCTTTTTTTCCTGCCGTAAAGCCGGGCGTTCCGCGTTCTACCACAAATGCCGTCATGCCATGAGAGTCTCCCACCTCGCCTGTACGCGCAATAACGACAGCGACATCGCCTGACTTTCCGTGTGTGATAAAGGTTTTGGCACCATTAAGTACCCAGTCGTCACCGTCGCGTACGGCTACGGTGCGCATATTTCCTGCATCCGAGCCTGTGTTGGGTTCGGTAAGTCCCCACGCACCAATCCACTCGGCAGTGGCTAGTTTGGGGATCCATTTTTGTTTTTGTGACTCGTTGCCAAACATGAGAATATGATTGGTACAGAGCGAGTTATGTGCAGCCATTGAAAGCCCAATCGAGGGATCAATTTTCGCAAGTTCGATGATTGCTGTTACGTACTCGTTATAGCCAAAGCCTGATCCGCCCAGCTCGTTGGGGACAAGAACGCCCATCAAGCCGAGTTCGCCGAGTCCTTTCATTACTTCGACGGGAAAGTATTGTTTTTCGTCCCACTCGTCACGATAAGGTGTGATGTTTTTTGCGCCAAAATCGCGAACCATCTCCTGAATCATGGTTAATGTCTCCTGATTAGCTTCGGTCACGGTTGGCATTAGTGCTACTAAAGTTTCCATGTAGTTATTATTGATTTGTGTGTACCGTATAAAACGTTTTGTTATTCCGTAAAGTTAAGCAAAAGTATGGATTAGTGCGACTTCGGGCGAAAGTAGAATTTGAATGATAAAGCAACAACATCCCGACCCCCTTTGTCGTTTTAAAAAATATGGAATCTCATAACTCAAGGATAGATTTTTTGCAGCAGATCAGAAGAGGTGATCAGGGGTTATTAAAGAACCTTTACAGTGACTATCGTGAGCCTTTTGTTCGTTGGGCGGAAAAAAAATATCCCTGTACACAGGCGCAGCTACTGGATATTTTTCAAGATGCAGTAATTGTATTCTATCGAAATGCGGCACAAGGTAAGCTCACCGAGCTGCATAGTTCACCCAAAACATATCTTTTCGCCATTGGTAAAAATCTGATTTATAAGACACTGCGCAGAGAGGCGCGCTGGGAAGAAATCGATGAGACGATTTGTGAACCCCTTGAAATTGAACGTGCGTACGAAGATACAGAACAAAAACAGCTACTCGGCAAGGTGCTCGGAGAGTTGGGCGACTCCTGTCAGCAGATTTTGAAGATGTTTTATTATCGTAATTTTGCCATGCAAGCCATCAAAGAGCAGCTAGGATACAAATCGGAAGCGGTGGCGCGTACCAAGAAAAAGCGATGCCTGCAATACCTGCGAAAAATTGTCAGTGAGAAATACAAAAATGAATTGGAGTTATGAACGAAGACATCTTAAAAGATAAAGAACTACTCGCTGTAATTGATCAATCGGTAGAGCTTGACTTTAAAGCTCAACTCATGCAGTTTGAGGAGGAAAACCCAACACCTGAACGTAAGCCGTTTCCGATCATTCCTATCGTGGCTGTGGCCGCAAGCTTAGTCGTATTATTGATCGGTGCCTTAGTTTTTCGTGCCGAGAAAGCCAGAAGCTCAGAGGAGCTGTTTGCCGCCTATTTTGACTCTTATCCGAATGTGGTACATCCATTAACTCGTAGTGGTGAGGAACAACCCGACGTGTACGACCGTGGCTTTTCGGCTTATGAAGCCCATAGTTATGAGGATGCAGCCGACCTTTTTTCGGAGGTAGAAGGCTTTAAGTATCCAGTTTACTTAGCGATCAGTCATCTGGGAAGCGAGCCGCCACGTGCCGAAAAGGCACTTAAATTACTCAAAAAATTAGAACTACAAACGGACATCACGCATTGGTACGCGGCATTGGCATATCTCGAACTCAACCGCTTAGATGCCGCTTTACAAGAGCTTTCTTTAATCAAGAAAGATGAACGTGCCGAGGTCTTACGCGAAGAAATAGAAAAACTCCAATAAGTAGGGTGACAATCCCGAGGAGTAGTAACCAATATGTATTAAAACCACTTTTGAGCGGCTTGGTGTTCCCTGCAATGGAATAACCTGCCCAAAAGTACGGGTGCGCCTGCGGATCAAACTCGATATTTTCGAGGTAATTCAGTTGTGCTGTTTGCAGTGCTGCCGGTTTGTGTTGACCTTTTTCTAGCGAGCGATAAAAATCAAGCATCAGGCTAGCACTTTCTTTGTCAGGAACTTTCCAAAAAGTCATCAGGGTGGAGGGACAGCCCGATGCCATAAATGCGTGCGATAAACTCAGGCTTCCACGACCCGGAAAGTTTGTTGTATTTCCTGTCTGGCAAGCACTCAAAACTACTAGGTCAGCATTTGTTTTTAGCTCATAAAGTTCGCCGAGTGTCAAAAACGATAAACTGTCTTGTTTTGCGAAAAGTAGTCGAGAGTTTAGCGGATTTTCGGTGTCCAGTAAGTTGTGCATAGCCAAGTGAAGCACCTGATAATTATCCGCTACTTCTCGAAACAGGCTTTGTGTCGCTTGTTCTTGTAGGTAAGCATCTCCGCCCGTTTGCTGGGTAAGCGTTTTTATTTCTGTCAAAGCTCCTGGCAAGTGTAGGCTTCCTGAGCGTACAAGTGTTGCCAGAAGGTGGTTTTGCGTAGTATCACGTTTGGCGACGTTTTTAGTTTCATAGTTTGGGGCAAAGCCTGCCCAGAATTGCGAGGCTCTGTTTGGTCGTGTTTGCTGTTGCTGACACCAAAGGGTAGCTGAACTCGCGTAGCTGATGCGATATTTTTGCATCAAAAACGGAACCTCTCGGAACGACTCCGAAGAAAAGTCATCCAAAGGTAAAGCGGCAAAAGGCAGGTTGGCAAGCGTTCCATCGGGAATAATGATGAGATTCTTGATTGGGGTAGGAATTTCTGGAAGTAGTTTTTTCAAATTCAGCGCAGCCACTTGATATGCTGACACCGAGATTGTAGGATCACTCAAAATAGCCAGAAAACTTGTCAATTCCTCCTCTTTCCATTCCTGTTGTTTCCCCACAAGGCTTTCTTTTGTCAGAAGGTACACAAAAAGTCGCTCGTCACTTTTGGCATAACCCAGTATTGCCGTCTGGTTGTCTAACTGTTTCTGAATTTCGGATAAGGTGGCAGGCGATACCTTTTTTGAAGCATTTGCAAACGCTGGATA
>CAZNAK010000032.1:4925-11920 GCA_964570645.1 uncultured Cytophagales bacterium
GTAGTGCTGCTTCCTGCTTTTTGTAAGTTTTTTGGAGAGTAAATAAGGAGTCATAGGCAGCGAGTCTTTCGGAGTTTTCGGCATCGGTCTTCGATTCGAGTTGATAAATATAGGCTTGTTGACGGGCGATTTTGAACTTTTGCTCACTCAGTTTGTCCAATGTGAGGGGAGAAATGCCGAACTGTTTTTGTGCTGACTCTTTTGCCAGGTGTCCAAGTGCCGCACCGATTTTTTGCTGTTCCGATAGCAAGAATGCAAGCTCAACGTCATTCTGAAATACAACCTCCTGATACTGCCCAAAAAAGCTGCTCTGCTGTCGTAAATCTTGACCATAAGAGGAACTAAGCTGCTCAAAAAGTGTGTCCGCTACCTGCATCTGCCTCTCTGCCTCCTCCCGATGTCCCAATTTTAAGAGGAGTCCCGCACGCTGTACTAAAAGTCTTGCGTTTCTATCACTTATTTTAAGTTCAAGATTATCAATAGATTTAGCATTTTCTATGGTATCCCTGAGGGCAACTTCATTCATTTGGAGGGCTTTTTCGAGTTGTCCTGCCCGCTCAAAAAAAAGTGTAGCTCGCTTGTAAGCGTACTTTTTACGTTCTTTGTGACCCGAAAAATCCGTTTGCAATGCCTTTTGAATAATATTTTCGGCGTTTTCTGTTTCTCCTTGCGTTTGCAGAACTAATGCTTGGTTAACAAGAAATCGCGCTTTTGCGTAGGGGTAATCATTTTTTATGCTGGGCACTTCCGCAGCTCTTTGATAGTACTTTAGTGCTGAGTCTAGTTGGTTTTGGGTATGAAAAAGTGCCGCTAGGTGATTATAGCTGTACGCCAAGTCCCACTGATAGTTGAATCCTTTTCCTACGTAGGCTGCGGCCAGTGGTTCAAGTAATTGAATACCTTTCCGAAAATTGATTTCAGCACTCTGGAATTGCCTCAGGTAACGATAATGTTTGCCTAGTTCGACATAATTCCGAAATGGGTTTTCTCCTATTTTTTCTTTTAGTGCGATTGATTTTTTGAGGTAGATGATGCCTTCCTCGGCGGGCAGTGCCGACCCAAGGTTATCGTAGCCAATAATCATGTACTCAGGGTATTCTTCCAAGACCTTTTCCCAGTGGCGTACCGTTTCCCGAAAGTGATAGATGGCTTTCCGCTCATAGCCCGCCGAACGCGCATTTGTGCCCAAGTTATTGTGTACCAAACCCAGATCAAACGCTTTTTCAGGGTGATGTTCTTGATAGAGTATCGCGCAGCTATCCCAATAATGAAAAACACTGTCATAGGTTGAAAATACGCTGAACTCATAACCGATGTTGTAAAGCTCATCTATCGTCCGCATATCCGTGATGCCAAAAGCTGCGAAATACATTTCCGCCGACTTTTTGCTGTACTCAATAGCCTTTAACCAGTCCTCGGCATAGCCATAACTCATACCCAACTGACTAGAAACCAACGCTTTTGAGGAGTCGGGTAGTGCTTGTTCCAAAAGAGGTGTAAGTACACCAATAGCCTCCTTGGGCTTATCGGACTCCAATAACGCCGTGCCTTTCTCTAGTTCAGCCTGCCAAGTGCTCTGAGCAAGAATGGACGAAACCAGAAAGCAGGAAAGCAGGAAAACAAACACCTTTTGCATACTCGAAGGTACGAAATTTCGTATCTTTTATGCGCCTTGTTCGACCTAGAAATTAAAGGTATAATATCCTTTTTCGCCTTCGGGTGTCACGCCCTTGATGATCACACGCCCACGAATGCGTTCCATGATCTCCACAAATTCTTCGGGTTTCGCGATGGCATAGTTATTAATTGAAGTTACGACGAAGCCCTCGCGGATACCCAAACGACGGATAAATCCATTACGGATGTCTTTGATCCGCACGCCGTTTGCAATTTTAAGCCGATTTCGCTCAATCAGTGGCACTGTTTCCAGCGATGCGCCAAGACTTTGTGCATCGTAAATCTCGCGTTTGAGTAATTCGGTAGTACCATCTACGTTCGTCAGCGTTAGCGTTTTGACGATTACTTTTCCGTCTCTTTGAATGGTCATCTCAAGCTGATCCCCGGGGCGATAGAAGCTCATCTTTTCGTCAAAATCGCTTTTAGTACGAATTTTTGTTTTTTCGATAAAGAGAATGATGTCACCGCGTCGGAGACCCGCTTTTTGAGCTGCTCCTCCTTCTTCAAGGCGGGCAATGACAATACCTTCGATGTTTTCGAGGTCAAAGCTGTCGGCAATTTCTTCATTCACCTCCAATATTTGAGCACCCAAAAATGCTTTTTGTACCTCGCCAAACTCTTTTAGGTCGCCGGCAATTTTACGTACCACGTTAGCAGGGATAGCAAAACCGTAGCCTGAATAAGAGCCTGTTTCAGAGAGGATCGCGGTGTTGATACCCACCAAATTTCCGTCTGAATCCACGAGCGCACCGCCACTGTTTCCCGGATTGATCGCTGCGTCAGTTTGAATGAAGGATTCCAGCGGGAATTGCCCTGCCATGATGTCAATACTACGCCCTTTCGCGCTTACGATACCCGCCGTAACGGTTGAGGTAAGGTTAAATGGGTTGCCGACGGCGAGTACCCATTGTCCAACTTGAAGTTTGTCCGAATTGCTGAACGCAATGGCGGACAAATCCGTCGCATCAATTTTAATTAGAGCCAAGTCCGACGAGGGGTCAACGCCGATAAGCTTGGCAGGATAGGTGCGCTTTGCTAAGATGACTTCGATCTCGTCGGCGCGGTTAATAACATGGTTGTTCGTGATGATGTAGCCATCCTCCGAGATGACTACGCCAGATCCCGTTCCGATGGCAGCCCGTCCCGTACTGCGTCCGCCGCCTCCGAAGTAATAATCCATCCAACTCATTGAACGCTGACGCTCCGAAAACGTCTTGATGAACACTACGCTTGGTGTGGCGCGCACGGCAGCCTTGGCAAAGTCAGGTAATGTTTCTGAGGAGGGCGAGAATGTCGGTACAAGATCAGGGTTTTGTGCTAGGTTAAGCGACTCATTGGCATCCTGAGTCAAAAAATAGGTCATCGCGCTCGCGAGTGTTGCGGCTAAAAGTGCGGTAAAAAGTGTCTGAAATATCTTTTTCATAGCGTTGTTGTAGCTTTAGATTTACCAAAATTACATACTCTAAACGCTCACATAGGTTTCTTAATGCGGTCTTGAAAAATGCTAAAAAGCCTAAACTGTCATTTTTGTAACCAGAAGACCCAAACTAACCTTTTCCCTTCTTTCCTAATCTGTGAAGGCATCAACCTGCTTTTTCCAAAAAAAGAGGTGCAGCGTAAGTAACTTGCGTAACACAGTTTATTTAATGTAAATTAGTGCAAACGTATTTTCTTGATACATGCGCTCTCAATGCTTTTATTTGGTGTTGCTTTTACTGAGTTCAGTTATCTTTACGCTTGGCTCGCCCAATGATAGTTTACAGTACTTGATAACCACGACGGAAAGTGACAGCCTCCGTAGTCTTATTTGTCGTAGGCTGGCCTCGAGACACATGGGTGACTCGTCTGTTTTGTGGACACAAAAGACTTTGGTATATGCCCAAAAGTCGGAAGTACGTACCTTGGTCTTTGAGAGTTATCGCTTTCTGGGTAATATTTACGCACAGCAAAAGAAGTATGACCGAGCAACGGCTCAATTCCTAAGTGCTTTACGCTACAAAGAGGTTAAACGGCTTGAAGTATCTGCATATACGATTAGCATTGTTGTATAACGCTCCACCTTCGCCCGACGACCGAGTAAGATTTTCTTTGAATAAGCAGTTTGTAAAAGTTGGGCTTGCATTACCGCCTCTTCCATCGTTACAGATCGCTCCTCCAGCACTGTTGGCGGTGTTTTGCTCAAAGATGCAGTGCTCGAAGGTAGGGTTTGTTATGTTGGCAAGGCCATGATTAAACATCGCGCCTCCTTAAATACTTTTCGATCTGTAAAACGAATTATCGCTTTACTACAAGTAAAATTTGCATACGTACAACCCTTCGAATGGAAAAATCTATGGCAGATAAGTAGTGTGAGGTACGGAGCTTGAGTATTGGGGAAAGGTAGATAGTCCCTCTAAAGTTAGAAAAGTATGCACACTGTCCCCTACAGATAGCTGAGGCATGGATAAAACACTCGTAAGGTTCTGGACTTGTGCGCTTACACTTTTTTACTTCACGTATCTCTGCCCCGTAATTGTAGCTTTCTTTGTACAACCTTTAGCACGGTACGGATGTTAAATTTACATGAAAAAATTAATCGTACTATTTACTTTATTTTTGGCGGCTTGTGGCGGAACGGAATCGCTTATTTCGGTCGATGAGTTCGATTATCCCGCATGGAAAAACGATAAAAATGGCTGTGCTGGCACGCGTTTAGAGCTTTGGGAAGAACTTAGAACAGTCAAAGAACGCTTGATTGGACTTAGCGAGGTGGATGTATTAAAATTTTTGGGAACTCCTGATAATCGCGACTTGTATAACCGCAATCAAAAAGCGGTAATTTACTACCTTGAGCCAGCACCTTCCTGTGAACGTTTCGACGAAAATACCCCGCCTCGTGTGGTTCGGGTGCTGTTTAATGCACTCAATCAAGCCAAAGAGGTTACGATTGTTGTCGATGATTACGAACATCAGTAGTGGGCGCATACCAACGGGCATATTTGACGTAGTTTTCCGTCGTTCGCAGAATCATGGCTTCCTGTTCGGGAGATACCTTTTTTATCGGACGAGCGGGAATGCCTGCATAGATCATCCCAGATTTAACTGTCGTTCCCTCAGGAACTACCGCACCTGCTGCCACGATAGCGTGCTTTTCTACCACCGCGTGATCCATGACGATAGACCCCATACCAATAAGTACCTCGTCTTGGAGGGTACAGCCATGAATGATTGCTTTGTGCCCTATACTCACACGCGAACCAATTTTTGTAGCTGCCTTCTGGTAGGTGCAATGAATTACCGCACCGTCTTGCACGTTAGTATATTCGCCGATGCGTATGGCATTTACGTCGCCACGAACAACGGTCTGAAACCAAAAACTGCAATGCTCACCCACTACTAAGTCGCCGACTAGCGTAGCACTTTCCGTCAGGAAGCAAGAGTCAGGAATTTGTGGATAAATACCTTTAATGGGAAGTAGAGTTGCCATAAACTAATAACCTCTGACAATCTGACGGTAACGACGCGCATGACGACGCATGTGCATCACAAAAGCCATCGAAAGATAGACGATCACAGGGGAGCCTGCCATCAAAAATGACGCATAAATAAAAAATAAACGGATACTGTTACTAGAGATACCCATAATTTCGCCGAGACGTGAACACACCCCATACGCACGGCATTCAAAGAAATAGCGAAATCGCTCTGAAACTTGGTTCAGCTTTTGCATAATAAAATGCTTATAAATAAAAAGACTAATTAATAAATAGATAGTTTGGGTATCACTACGTTTTTCGGGACAAAAGTTGGTAAAGCCTATTCTATATAAAATTAATTACTGACTTTATCCTCCTAATCCGCAATGATACATTTTTTTCCATCATTACACAAACTCCTTGTTGGTTTTTCTCTCATCCTTGTCGCACCGGACGTGGGATGGGCAAAAACACCACCAAAAGTCATCCATACTTTTGTCGCGCTCTGCGATAATGCCACTCAGGGTATCGCGCCTGTACCTGAGCGCATCGGAAATGGTGACGATCCGTTTAATAATTTATACTGGGGATGTGGATATGGGGTAAAGACTTTTTTTAAAAATGATCCCAACTGGACATTACTCAAATCCAAGCGAAACCGTGAAAGTGATGCCATTATCATGGAGCGGCTTATATTCAAGCATAAAACCGAAAATGCTTACTTGGTCGCCGATGCTTATCGGGGAAGTCAGATTAAAACGGCTTTAAACGATTATTTTGACGCGCTTAACGGTGTATCAGGTTCAGAGTTGAAAGTTAATGGACAGGTAGTCCGTGTGGGAGGGTATGCGGACCTGATCACGTACATTGGGCATAACGGGCTTATGGAGTTTGATGTACCTGAAATTCGGGCAAAAAAAATTTTTAAAAAACGCAGCGCTATCGCGATGGCCTGCTACACCAAAGAATATTTTGAGGATCACTTTAAACTTGCTAATGTGCATCCGCTGCTCCTGACTACGCACCTAATGGCACCAGAAGCTTACACGCTGGCAGCGGTCTTGGAGGAGTGGCTTAAGCCCGACCATACCAACGAGAGCATTCATGAGGCAGCAGCCTCGACGTATCATAAGTATCAAAAGTGTGGGCTACAACCCGCTCGAAACCTCTTTCGGTCGGGCTGGTGAAGCTCGCCTAGCCAAGCTCTCTTGGAAGCAAGCCTATTAAAGTTTAGCGCGTAAGTGAAGTATGGACAGCTAATAATTTGTCTGGCTCCTGAAAAGTGCTTAACTTTTCATGCTTTTTAATCCATCTTCCTCAAACTATGCGCTATTCTTTTCTGAGTCTGATCGCTGTATTTTTCCTCCTTATGGGTTGCGGCGGCAACGAAAACCAGTTAGTTCTTACGTCTCGGAACTTTAGTACCGAAATTCTGGAACGCCAAAACCTTGAATTTACCTTTGACCGCGACATCGCCCCTACCGAACTGCTAGGAGAGTGGCAAGGAACGGTATTCATTGACATTGAACCTCAAGTAGCAGGGATGTTTCGCTGGGAGAATGCCCGAACGCTGACTTTCTCGCCCGAAAAAGGCTTTGCCCCCAGTACCGATTACAAAGCTAAATTTACCGAAGAGCTCCTCAAGGTAGCACCCAGCGGTACTGAGTTCCCCGAAGAAAACCTGATCAAGTTCCATACGCCTTACCTCACGCTCCTTGGCGCACAGGCATTTTGGGGTGGGAATGAGGAGAACGACGCGGAGATCAAAATGAACCTTAATTTCAACTACGAGATCGACCCTGCGCAACTCAAAAACTTAGTCAAACTCAATATTGGGGGCTATGATGTGGGTTACGTGGTTGA
>CAZNAK010000033.1:0-2352 GCA_964570645.1 uncultured Cytophagales bacterium
AGGTGTACGTCCGCGGTGCCTCATCGCCCGGAAGGAGCGAGAGGAACAGTGTTGGCGATGCCCCCTGTGGTAAGGCCACCACGGTTCCTTCTTGGAACCAGTTATAAGCGATGTCCGCGTCGTGACTTGGATCAGAAGCATCTAAGGAGATATTTTCGTCCTCACAGAACTCTACTGTGTCGGGCAGATTAACGAGCGGGCTGACAAGTAAACTAACGTTGATGGCATCGCTTGTAGCGCACCCCTGCACATCAGCAACCGTCACACCGATCACGTAATCGGTCTGTGTACCATTCTGGGACTGCACGACTGCGCTAATTGAGGCATTTGTACCAATGACCGTTGTGGTTGCCGAAACAGGATCAAAAAGTGTCCATTCATAGCTTACCGTAGTAACCGCCTCATAAGCGGGATCGAAGACAGACAAATCTACGGGAGCTTCCGTGTCACAAAGAGCAATATCTGGACCTAAGTCGATAACTGGATTAGCACGGAACGTTAGGCGTAACGTATCAAAAGAGATACAACCCGTCAGGGTATCCTCAACGGTAGCCGTAAACACGTGCGTATTTGGAACCAGTGGATCACCCGAGAAATGGTCTGCCGTAAAGGTTGCACCAGTAGTAGGTCCAGCAACGAGCGTAGTACCATCCTCCTCGTATTCAAACCACTCGTAGGTTATCGCTGCGGTATGCAAAGGATCAGAAGCATCAAGAATAACTGCCCCATCAGCATCACAAACCTGACGGTCAGGCCCAAGATCTAGGGGAGGTTCGTCATCAAATAAAAGCGTCATCGTATCTACGGTCACACATTTAATTGTGCCATTGTCATCGATAAAGGCTCGTGCAACGAACTCTACCGGGTTACCTAGTCCAATATCCGCTGAGGTAACCGTAATCGTTGGGGTCGTTTCGGGACGGGGCTGGAACGTACCCGAGCTATTATCAAACCACTCAAAAACAACAGGATCGCCTGCTAAGGTAGCCTCAGAAGCATCAATGACATAGCTCGTAGCGGTCGTTACGCAGAAGCCTGTATCCTGTAAGCTGAAGGTTGGACACGGCAAAACCGTAACAGTATCAGAAGGATAAGCAATCCGACAACTCGGTGAGGCAGCCTGATCGGTAATGAAGACCACGGGAACGTAAGTAGTAAGCGTGGCGTTCTGCGTCAGGTAGGCATGGGAAAACGTTCGGGTGGTGTCTGCCGTAGCACTTGCTCCCCCTGCTGGCGGAGGGCAGAAGTCGCTCAACGTACCGTCTCCCCAGGTAATTTGGTAGCAATAACTAAAGGAAGCGGAGTTAGCAAAAGTCTGTAAAGTTACGTCAAGTGGCTCGTATCCACGGACAACATCTACCCGTGAGGTATCAAACGGGCCGATGATCTCGATCAAACTGTCAATACGAACCGTATCGCGACAGCCGATAGAGTCCAAAATTTGAAGCTCTACATTGTAGGTACCAAGCTGCGTGTAGGTAAACGAGAACGCCGTATCCGAGGCAAAGGAAAGAGGATTTCCGTCACCAAAGTTCCACGTCCACTGAACAATCGGCGCACGTCCTATCTGTGATGTATCCGTGAAACTAATCTCGACAGGAGGACACTGTGCCCCAGTTTGGTCAGCCGTAAAGCCTGCTACGGGCAAAGCAATATCTGGTGTTGTAATAACTTGAGAGATGGTATCGCGACAGCCGTTTATGTCCTCTGTATATAAATATACGGTATCTGTACCCGGCGAAAACTGTGTGGTAAACGGGTTTTGATTCAATGCCGTTTGAGCATTTGTTCCTACGATTTCCCAATCAAATTGTAGCCCTCTCCCCGAGGAGTCCACCTCTACTCCTGTAAATGTATATTGACTTCCAAAACAAACCAAAGTAGTATCTATCGTAAAATCTGGCATTGGATCCGTGATACTAACTGGGTTAATGGTCTGGGCACGACACCCAAAACTGTCGATTAACGTAAGGCTCGTGATGTAATCGGTCTGTGGTGTCTGTGCCGTATCATACACATACAAAACGGTGTTAGAAATTGCTCCCCCCGAAGCAACTACGGTACTGCTAACCCCTGTTCCGAAGTCCCAAATCAGACTATCAATGGGTAGCGTAGAGGTTGAAGTATTCGTAAAGGTAATGGTTGTAGGGGCGCAACTGCTCCCTGCTGTCGTATAACTTGGATTGATGCCATAGGTAGTTACGTAGTCCGTCAGTGTGGTGTCACGGGTACAGCCGTCTGCGTTCCTCACCGTCAGGGATACATCAAACGTATTTGCGGTATTGAAAGTCACACTCGGATTTGGCTGCGTGGAGGTTCCGTTTCCTTCAAAGGTCCATAAGTAGGAGGCAA
>CAZNAK010000033.1:2362-8397 GCA_964570645.1 uncultured Cytophagales bacterium
CACTACTTGTAATTGCCACCTCTGGAAGCACCGAAGGTAAAATGACCGTTGTTGAGGCCGCATCAGAACAGCCTGCTCCCCCTGCTGCCGCTGAGTTAAAAACAATCAACTCAATAGAAACCGTTCCTCCTGCATCGGCAGGTGTAAAGCCAAAAACAGGTTCATCAACATTGATGACCGTATCGGGTGTGCCACCGTTCACAGAAACAACCCACGCTAGGCTATCATATGAAATAGAGTTATTTACCGTAAAAATGGAGTCGGGCGAGACACAAGTACTCACTGAGGTCGTAAAGTCAGCGATAGGAGGGTTTTGAATAATTAGATTAGGAATCGTCAAGGTATCCACGCAACCATTGGAGACGACGGCCAGCACTACATCAAAAGTCTGGCTTACGGCGGTAGCAAAAGTAGCAGATGTATTGTAATCCGAAGCCGTATAAGTTGCGCTCACCGCAGGATCATACGCACCTGCATTAACAAAAATGCCGTCTTCATTGACATCCCAAAAAAACGTAGTCGCAAATGGATACGTTGGATCGTTGAGTACAGACTCATTGATGAAGTTCACCACATCGCCCCGACATATATTTGTTGGCGTAGCACTCAAACCGAGTGTAAATGGCGTATCACCAAGCTGAACGGTGGTGACAGCGGTTATCGTATCCTCAACACAGGTATTGGACAAGGCTGCTGTTACTTGGACTAAGTAATTGCCTGCGTCCGTAAAAGTTGCCGTAAAGGTTGCATTAGATGTAGTTTGTGTTGTCACAGTCGCACCTGTCCCATCAAAAATAGCCCACACATATTCGGTTATGCGGGTAGCACTATTTGAGGTCGCTGTGAAGGTTGTGGTGTTGGATACACAACCTACCACAGCAGGATCTATGGCAAGATTAAGGATTTCGGGTATAATACCAACAGGTTGAGTGACTTGCTCCTGACAACCGTTACCACTTGTCACCGTAAGGGTTACTGTATAGGTTCCATCTGAGGCATAGGTGTGTGTCGGATTTTCGTCTGTAGAGGTATTGCCATCCCCAAAATTCCAGTTATAGGTTGTTGTAGGGGTGGTATTGGTTGTTGTATTGGTGAACTGTACCGTAAATGGTGTATTAGTGGGATCACAAAAAACACGTCCGTCGATGTCTGTCGTAAAGCTCGGAATAGGGTCTTCGAGCGTGGTTACAGTATTTGTTGCCGTACCTTCGCAACCGCTAGTAGGGTCTGTGATGGTCATGGTCACGGAGAACGTTGTTCCTGGCGTTGCGTAAGTATGCGTAACCGTAGCGAGCGTTGTGGCAGCACCTGTTTGTGTTGTCCCGCCACTGAAGTCCCACGTGACCGTTTGATTAGCATTAATTAACGGATTGCCGTTTTGATCCGTGGAAGTATTCGTAAATGTTACCAAGTCGCCTGCACAGGCTGCCCCCGGGTTAGCGGTGAACGACGGATTGAAATCCCCGAGCGACAAAAAGTCTGCCTGCAAAAGCGTATCCTGACACTGTGCATTACTGGCAATCAACTGAACGTCATAACTTCCATTTGCGCTAATGTTTACATTTGGGTCTGTCCCTGAACCCGTCGCTACGACGTTTGTTGTGCCCGCCTCAAAAACAGTCCAGTCGAAAGTAGTAAAAGGTACGATACTCGTCGAGTTGTCACTGAGCTGTGAATTAAGCGGTGGCGTACACGAAGATTGTGGGTTTGCTGTGAAGTCCAGTGTTGGGTCTTCAACCCGAATAAAAGTGGATTGCGTTACCGAGGTACCGCAGCCGTTTCCGTTGATAACCTCTAGGGATACGTCAAAACTTCCGAAGGTAGTGTAAGTGTGTGAAGGGTTCTGCGCCGTTGAAGTTGTCCCATCACCAAAGTTCCAGAGGTAGGTTTCGCTTCCGTCAGTATTCGTCGAGGTCGATGTAAAGCTTGCCACACCGTTTACATCACAGAAATTTTGCTGATCTACGGTAAATGAAGGAACAGCCGACTCCTGCGTCGTGATTGTCGTGGTTGCAGCACCCGTACATCCGTTACCGCCCGTATCCGTAATCGTCATTGTAACATTGTAGGTTTGATCGGCATTCGCGTAGGTATGATTCGGGTTCAGGATAGAGGGGTCGGTAGCAGGTCCTGAAAGCGTGGTTCCATCACCGAAATTCCACGTGACGGCTTGATAAGGACGTACAAAACTATTTCCCGTAACGGCGTTGATCGAGGCATTACTAAAGTCCACGGTAAGCGGCGAACAACCTGAGACAAGATTAGCCGCAATAGAAGGCTGAAAATCCACTAGGTTAATGTATTGATCTCTGGAAAGTGTATCCGAGCAGCCCGAGTTTACATTCGTTACTACTAACTGCACCGTGTATTGACCAAAAGCGGTGTACGTGTGCGTAGGGTTCGTGATACTCGTTTCGGTTGCTGCCCCTGAGAGCGTAGTTCCATCGCCAAAATCCCATGTGTATTCGTATTCTGCTGGGTCGCCAATGCCTGCTGTGTTATCTGTAAAGGATACGAGTAGGTTGTCGCCACAGATTTCTGTCGGATTGCCGTCAAAGTTTGGGCTTGTCGGCGCACTAATCTGGTAGGTTTCTGAGAAATTTGAGGTACAACCACGGTCATTGGTTACCGTCAAGTCCACTGTCGTGGTTGTATTAAAAATTTCCGTGATGACTGTTCCATCCGTCGAACCTGTCCCGCCAACCGACCAAACATAGGTATTTGATCCGCCTAATCCTGTGTTAGGCGATGAGCTAGAGGCATCCAAGGTTACCGTAGAAGGCGCACAACCCGTCAGCCCGTCCACCGTCAAGACAGGCGTAGGGTCAGGAAAAACCTCTATGTAGTCTGTAAAAGAAACTGTCTGCACTTCATTGGGTAGTCCATCATTGAAATCTACCGTCAATGAAACCATGTAATCGTCTGAAACCGTGTAAGCATCCGTTGGATTTTGAAGAGTAGAGGTATTGGTATTCCCAAAATCCCAGAAATAAGTAGCATTAGTTAAGTCTCGCCCTCCATCATTAAAGTAGGTAAAACTAACCAGCACAGGAGAACAGCCCTGACGCGGCGAAGCAACAAAGCTAAAGTCCTGTGCAACAGACTGGAGAGAAAAACCACCAACCAACATAAAAAGGGGCAGGCAACGAAATAAAAGCGTAGAAAATCCCATGGACGGTTAATATTTTTTTGACGGATATATCTAATATTACTTAAAGTACTGCAAAACTCGTGCATCTTACAAGTTTGGATGCACTTTGTTAGTAGTTTTTTACCAAAAAGTAAACTTTGAGTTAGCGTATTTATTTGACGAAAAAGGGAAAAGAATATTTCATCGCGTGTTAATAAAATGGAAACGATTACGATAAAGAATCGTTTAAACTTTTTAAGATGAATCATCAATGTACACAAATAGATGCCTACAATATCGAATATCACCAGTGTTAAACTCAAAGATGGTGATTTCAAGGATTACCTCCCAGAGCTTTTCACGCTCAAAGGCTGCATAGAAAATAACGGATGGCACAATAATGATCCCGTCTTTGACCATACAGTTGCTGTGCTAGAGGAATTTGAAAAGCTTACAGAAACGGTACACGAAAGTTTAGCGGCTTATCTGAGTCAGTTCGCTGAAGCAAACACGAAAAAAGATTTAATTCGCTTAGCTATCCTTCTGCACGACATTGCCAAAGACGATACAATCATCCAAAAAGGCGACCGCACCGCTTGCCCAAAACACGAGGCCGTTGGGGCAGAAAAAGCAAAAAAGATTCTCAATAGATTTACTTTGACAACGGCAGAGAAAAAGCTGATTACGGAGCTTATCAGGTATCACGGAGAAATACACCCTATTCTAAGCTCCAAGAATGATTCTCTTGAAGAGCAATTTGAGGAGTACGAGATCAGACATCAGGATATTTTTACAGCACTGATCCTGATCGGGGCCGCGGATACCTTTGCGAGTCATTTAAAAGAAAACGACCCCAAAGAGTTTGAGTTTCGACGTAACTTCTACCGTCGTATCCTCAAGTCGCTTTAGCACTATATTTTAAAAGTACGTCCTTCTATGGCTAACTCACTGGCTGGAAATACCTCACGGGCTTCCTTTAGCAGCGCATCAAGGTCCCGAAGTCCCGCCGAAAAATGCCCCAAAAGTAGTTTTTTTACTCCAGCCTTCTGGGCTATCTCTGCGGCCTGCTTTCCCGTAGAGTGAAAGGTAAGATGTGCTTTAGCGCGTTTCTCATCCAAAAAAGTAGCCTCATGGTACAGCAAGTCCACGCCCGCAACACGAGGAAGGATGGCTTCCAAATACCGAGTATCCGAACAAAAGGCATAAGAACGTGGCTCAGGGTCGGGATGGGTTAGCTCCGCATTCGGAGTGCGCGTGCCATCCTCTTGTATGAGGTCTTTACCTGCCTGAAGTGACTGATAATCTTCGGGACGGAGGTTTTTTGTTTTTTCCTTAATCAGCTTTTTCTTCGTGATTTTCTCCCGAAAGACAAAGCCCATACACGGGATACGGTGTTTCATCGGAACTGTATCTACGATCAGGAAGTCCGTCTCCCAAAGGCGGTAAGCTTCTCCCATTCGGAGCGGCACAAATTGCAAGTCAAAGCCCAGGGTTACCTGACCTGCCTTAAAATACATCGTGAGCAGGTCGGCTAGTTTGGCCGGCGCGAAAAGTGGTAAAGGGTCTTTACGACCGTGCATCGTCATTGTATTAAGCAAGGTAGGAAGTCCCGAAAAATGATCGCCGTGTAAGTGGCTAATAAAAACTGCCCGTAGTTTTTGCCAACGCACCTTATATTTTAGCAGTTGCCGTTGCGTCGCCTCCCCACAATCAAGCATGAAAAGGTGGTTGTCATAACGTAAAATCTGCGAGGTCTGATGACGATCGAGGACAGGTGTGGCCGAACCAGACCCTAGAATGGTCACATGAAAAGGAGGCATAACTACGCTTCTTTGACCGCCTTAATTCCTTCTGCTACCGTAGGAACGACCAAGAAAACGGCATCTAGCTTAGAAATTTTGATCAATTTGTTCACATGCTCCGTAGAGGCGGCAACCACTAAAAGACCACCCGCTTTCTGTGCCATTCGTTGGGCCATCAACAGGGCACTCAAGCCTGAGGAATCAACGTATTTTACCTCTTCCATATCCAGAATAAGGGTCGCCGTACCTGCCTGAAACAAGGTGACAAACTCAGTCTTGAGCTGTGGGGCGACGGTGCTATCAATTTTGTCTTCTTGCGGACGGAAAAGGGTGTATAAGTCTTGTTTATCGACGGTAAATTTCATAACCTGAAAAGTTGTGCAGCCAAAAATAAGAAAAATCAAAGAGATATGACTTATGCAACCCGCTCAAGGTAGTAATGTTATTAAATATCCGTATTTTTGACCTTATGCGTGAAGATTACCTCGACCCCAGCCAAGACCTCACCCCGACGGAACAAGAGCTTGAACGTGCCCTACGCCCTAAAAGCTTTGATGACTTTACGGGGCAGAAAAAAATTGTGGATAACCTGCAAGTATTCGTTCAGGCAGCACTCGCCCGTAACGAACCCTTAGATCATGTCTTGCTACACGGCCCGCCCGGCTTGGGCAAAACCACCCTATCACACATCATTGCCGAGGAATTGCAAACAACCATCAAAATCACCTCGGGACCTGTATTGGACAAACCCAGTAATTTGGCAGGACTGCTTACCAACCTGGAAGAGGGAGCCGTACTCTTTATCGACGAAATCCATCGCCTAAACCCTGTTGTAGAAGAGTACCTCTACTCGGCCATGGAAGATTTTAAGATTGACATCATGCTGGACTCAGGACCCAACGCCCGTACCGTACAGATTGCGCTCAACCCCTTTACGCTCGTAGGCGCGACAACACGATCAGGGCTTTTGACTTCGCCTTTACGCGCTCGGTTTGGCATCAACGCACGCCTAGAGTACTACGATGCGGCTCTTTTGCAACAAATCGTCAGGCGTTCGTCTGTACTTTTGGGATCCCCGATTGACGAAGCCGCCGCGCAAGAGC
>CAZNAK010000033.1:8407-11841 GCA_964570645.1 uncultured Cytophagales bacterium
AAGCCGAGGAACCCCGCGTATCGCCAATAACCTTTTACGACGAACTCGCGACTTTGCACAGGTCAAGGGCGACGGTACGATCACGAAGTCGATCACAGAAATGGCACTTGATGCCCTTGAGGTAGATCAAAACGGACTTGACGAGATGGATAACCGCATTTTGGGAACGATAATCGAAAAATTCAAAGGCGGCCCTGTTGGTCTAACCACCATTGCGACGGCTTGCGGCGAGGAAGCCGAAACCATTGAAGAAGTCTATGAACCCTTTTTGATCAAAGAAGGCTACATTAAACGCACACCACGCGGTCGGGAAGCGACCATGGCGGCCTATCGGCACTTAGGATACGAAAAACCGCCTGCGGACGGCCCACCAAGTCTATTTTAATCCACCGCCGCCAAGGCCTCTGGCAATAACTCATCTTTTACCCAAGCGCGTTCGGGGGCAAACTTGAGTGCTTTTCGGAAAACGTTTACCGCCTTTTGAGGTTGATCCGTACGCTGATAAGCAATTCCGAGCCAAGTCAACATATCTAAATAATACCAGTTGTAACGAAGGTTATTTTGTGTCTCCATCAGTTGAACGGCTTTCTCAAAGTCCTTGACCGCTTTCTCTTTATCCCCGCCAAAGGCAGCAGGGGCGTTTAAGTAAGAGTTGGCACGTTGATACCAACCTAAGGGATCATTTTTATCCGCCGCAAGGGCAAGTTCGATTTGCTTATTGCTTTTTCCTCCCAAAAAAACTCCCTTCCACGGATTTGCCGCAATCCTGAAACCGTACACTTGTGCAAGCAATGCGTGTGATTTAGCGGGCATATATTCCTCTTTGATCAGCTTTTGAAGGTTTTCCTCGACCTGGTCAACGTAACGATCAAAAAGATCATCTTTTTTATTTCCTAAAGCATGAGTTAACAAGACGCACTGCGCCTCAGCAAGCGCAAAGCGAGCTTCAGGCTTGGGATTGGTCTTAAATGTTCGGGTTAAGTTTTTTACGACAGACGTAATCTTTACTTCGTTATTTTTGATATATCCCTCATAGAGTATTTTTCGATCTTGCGAGACATCAAATCGGGCTGCGGTAAAGCAGAAAGCAGCAACGAGGAGCAAAAGAAGATGAATTCGTTTCATAAGCGTACTAAATATGGATTGGATATACGAAAAAACTGTGCTGAAAGTGTATTTCCAACCCAAATATAACAGATCAAAGGGGTTTTATTTTATAAAAAACATCCCTACGCACGGAGTGTTAGCTAACAAAACGACAATATGCCAAAAATAACCTTCGCCGACCAAACCGTCACCTGTAAAGAAAACGAAAACTTACGCAGCGTTCTTCTCCGCCATGACCTCCCGCTCTACAACGGGGCGGCAAAGGCAATCCATTGTCGCGGTCTAGGAACCTGTGGTACGTGCTCAGTCAAGGTAGAGGGTGAAGTTAGCCCAATAACAAAAGTAGAAAAATGGCGACTCAACTTCCCGCCGCACACCGCTGAGAGCAACCTCCGCCTCGCTTGTCAGTGCTATGTAAAGGGGGATCTAACGCTTGAAAAGTACGACGGTCTTTGGGGGCACAAGGTGGAGGCAGACGAATGAGTATTCACTTTGCTCGATCATTGGAAATAGAAATACTTTTGTAAGGCTGAATAAATTGTCCATAAAAAAGCCTCTAGGTGTACTGGAAATACACTTAGAGGCTTTTTGCTTTAAAAGAAGACTACAAAATCTTAAAGACTTTTGTAGTCTAGCAAGCTAAGGCGCAGGCGTGATCGTGATGATAATGGTTTCATCGGTTTCCTCAGTCGCATCTTGCTGAGTTTGTAGCGTTAGGGTCGCGCTTGTCTGTCCCGCAGGAATAGTGATTGTCCCCGTTGATCCATCAAACGAATCCGCACCACCAATGTAGTAATAATCATCGTTATAGGTTGCCGTACCACTTACACTTATGTCGAAGGCAACGGTCAAGTCACTAGACGGTGCAGTAGAAGCCGTGAAGGTGTACAGGAATGTTTGTCCAGCGTCCTCTTGCCCTTGTGCCGGAGAAACAGCGAGAGAGATTTCTGGGAATGGCATATCCACGGCAAAGTTATCAAATGCCAAATCATAGTCTCCTGAGGTACGGTTGCCCGTGATGCGGAACTGTACGAACTGCCCCGTGTAAGCGGCAAGGTCGTAGTTTTTCATCCTGAAGCCTGCTACCCCGTCATTATCTACGGTTTCAAGTGTTGTGTAAGTTGCACCAAAATTCGTAGAAACTTCTACGACAAAGTTACCCGTACCTACCCCTGGAGGGGAGTAAGGCGAGATATAGTTTGCATGAGCGTAGTCAAAGCGGAACTCCATGCCTGCCATCACAGGTCCGATAGCTACGGTAGTAAATTCAGCAGAGGTGTTGCTACCGAAGAGGTTGTCTGTAATATTGTTACCTGGATTACCCGTTACACCGCGTGTAGAAGTTACAGTAAATTTAGAACCTGGTGAGGACCAACTTGCAGGTAGAGTCGTTGTAGCAAAACCCTCTTGGTAGGGTGCCGGTACGGCTAACGGCGTAGAGAAGCTGAGCGGTCCAGTCCATGTGCTGTTATCCCCTCCACACGTAGATTTTACGAAGAACTCATAGCCGGTATCCGCTGTCAAGCCCGTAACTGTGGTTGAGGTAGCACTAGTTGTACTAGCTGCCTCGGTTGTTCCTGTTGGAGAGCCTCCCGGGAGAACTACCGCCCAATCGTACGAAGTGGCCGAACCGACGGCATCCCAAGAAAGGTTGACTTCAGTAGGTGATGCTGCCACAGCAGAAAGACCCGCAGGCGAAGGACAAGACTGACAGGTAGAAACTTCAAACAGATCAATAGACATATCGCCTTCAAAACTTCCTTGATCGTCAATCTGTGTAAGCTGTACGTAAATAGTCTGCCCTAAGTAAGCCGAAAGGTCAACGCCTACATTTAGCCACGGATCAGAACCTGAGGTTTGCTTTTGTCCCACAGAAGTAAATACAGTTGTGAAGGGTCCGGTGGCTGAGTTACCTACCCCAACCTCTAAAGTACCCATATTAGCACCATACGCATGTAACCAAAACGAAAGTTCTGCATCATCTGCTCCTGTTGTCAGATCAATAGGAGGCGAAACAATACTACCTTGGTTCACAGATGTGTTAGAGGCTTCAAAGTTCATGTAATTCGCACCACTGTAGGCATTGTCGGCACCTGTGTTTAATGAGGTTGCTCCGTCAGGTATTTCCCAAGTTCCATTACCTCCATTGATATCACCTGTCCAGCCTGCGTTGTTATTATCAAACTCTTCCGAGAAAATAATAACACCTGCTGCTCCGCCTCCCGTACAGTTTACACCAGAAGCTGGTGTGAATGTCGTAGAAAATGGAATAGGACCAGTCCACGTACTTTCATCACCGCCGCCACAGTCCGACTTAACGTAGAAGT
>CAZNAK010000034.1:0-2691 GCA_964570645.1 uncultured Cytophagales bacterium
ATGCTAATTTTTTCATAAGAAGGTAAGATTGACGCGGTTTTTGTGAATCATTGTGTGTAATTCTATTGGAGTAATGGAATTACACACAATTTTTATCTAAACACCTATCCTACCGCACCAATGAAAATTTTAAGACTTGTGCTAGCATTTTGGCTAGTTTGTACCACCGTTGCCGTGGCAACGCCCTACCGTTTGGGCACCAAAGAATTTGGTCAGGCTTCGTATTATGGAAAGAAATTCCATGGCCGCTCCACAGCAAGTGGCGAGAAGTTTAATATGTATGCCATGACTGCTGCACACAAACACTTACCCTTCGGAAGCCTCGTCCGTATCACAAATAAAACAAATGGCAAACGCGTAATATTGCGGATCAATGATCGCGGACCCTTCAAAAAGGGACGAATCATTGATGTTTCTTACAAGGCAGCACAAGAGCTGGATTTGGTACGTGCAGGAGTAGCCGATGTCGAGATGCTTGTCTTACGACTCAGTGCCATCGGTAAAATGTACAAAGAACCTAAGCTTAAGCCTACTTCTCGTCCGATTATCACCCCTCCCGAGGTAGTCGTAAAAGAGGAGAAAGCGGAAGAGCAATCGTTCAAGAAAGAAAAAAAGCAAGTCTTAGTTTTTGATCCCCTAGGTGGTAAGGCCAGTCCACGCGGCTACACTGTACAGACAAACGCTTACCGTGACTTAGAGGAGGCAAAGGCAGAAACAAAAATGCTAAAAAATATGGGTTTTCATGATACCTACCTTGAGGTTAAGCGGTTTGGAAAACGCCAGTATTTGATTCGTGTCTTAGTGGGGCAAGCCAATAGTAAGCGGGCGGCTGAGCGTACTCGAAGGAAGCTTCAAAAGCGAGGTTTCCCTGATAGCTTTGTGCGACCCCATGATGTGCAACGCAAGCGCCTGAAGGCAAAACTGTAAGCGATAAAGTCAATGCTTCTTGTACAACCACCAGCCAGCATAAATGAGGAGGAGCTGTACCACTACTCGTATCTGAGGAACAGGTGTAGGTCCGATTGCTGGGTTTTCCTTGAGCATATCCCAAATATGCAGGGGTAAAAACGCGATCATAAGAGCCGCAAAAAGTAAGGCACCTATTTTTCTGTATTTCGGAACAAGTAATGCAATACCAACTGCTGCCTCTGCAATCACAGAAAGTACGTTGGCGAGGGTCAAGGAGATAAAGTTAGGTACGAGCGGGGCATACACTTCGGGGGCTACGGCATGACCGATAGCTCCTGAGATCATCATGATGCCAAAAATATAGGGTAACGCTTTTTTCATAATCGTGGATTTAGAGTTTTATACACACTTTGTAGTTGATGAGGACGCACGACTACGGCGAAAAGTCCGTTGGTCATTGCCTCATCCCATATCTTGAATGCCTAAACCGAGCTTTAGGTCATCGTCGGTGAAGTCAAAATGCGTTTTTAGCTCTTCCATTTTTTCTTCTAATTTAATAAAAGTCAGTCCCAAACGCTCGATTTGCTCCTCTGTTAGCGCGTCATTCTCGATGCGTCGTAGTGCTTGTTTTTCCATGAGTTCTGTCAGTAGGTTCACAAGGCTTAGTACGAGTTTGACCAAGCCATTTCCTGCATTTTCGGGGTTTGCCTCAACCCGCTCTGGAAATTTAGCGATTAGGCTTTGGGCTTCCTGGGTTAACTCCTCCCAGTCTTTTTGGTCATCGTTCATGCTTTTAGATTTAGCTTTACAAAGTTAAAGGGAGGCGTAGGTTTTCTTACCTCATGCTGGAAAATACTCAATTTTTTCAAGGTCTGCGCCAAACCTTCGTAAAAGGGTTCTATACGATTTTTCGGAATCAAAAAGTCGAAGACCAGTTTTCCGTCTTTTACCTTCGTTTTTAGATCCAGAATAGGCTCTTTTTTAGTTAGAGCAGATTGAAAGCGTTGCAACTGTGCATTTTGTTGGTACTTTTTCTGCCAAAAAGCCATGCCGGGCTTTGGGGCGACTAACTTTTGGGGTAACTCCTCCTTGATAACGCCCTCTTTAAACACCAAACGAACTTCTGCGGTGTTTGCCATACGTTTCCACTCTTCCGAAATAGCCTCTTGATTATTTTCTAAAATCGAGATCATCTCTTCCTCACTGCCCAGAAAGCTCCCAAAGCCAAAAGGCAACATCGGGTATTGGGTAAAGACCTTTTGCACCTCCAAAAAGTAAGTTTTGACCTGCGTCTGCATGGGCGTTTCTTCACTTTTGGGAATATAATACAGCAGGTTCCACGCCCGAAAAGTAACATAACTCAGTGGTGGGCTTACGTTTAAACTGCCTTGAAGGATACCTAAGGTTAGATATTTCATTTTTGCGTCAGGGTAGGGGTATGCACATTATCTACGGAGGTAATCAGAAGTTGGAGATTCACGTACATCAAATCTACGTCGGCCAGCGAAATTACTAAGTCGCCTCGGATGACCACACCCGTATCAAGCACTTTATCCAAGATTTCTGATAAACTTGGCTCCTCCTTGACATTTAGCGTGAACTTTTCGTCTTTCATGTAACAGAAGGTTCAGGTAATTTATTCAAAAAATGATAGGCTGCCCAAGGTCCAGAGATCAAAAAGCGGTAAGCCTGATGGTTAATAAGCGGCTCTAATTTCTCTTCGACCCAATGAAAAAAGTCAATGTTTTCATCCACTAAAACGACAATATTCAGTAACAGCCT
>CAZNAK010000034.1:2701-11682 GCA_964570645.1 uncultured Cytophagales bacterium
TTGCCTCAGTTTCCCCTGTTTTTGTGGTTGGCTTCACACGCAAGTCCCCTGTCAGGTTTTGCAGCCTTTTCAGTAAGTCCTCTGCTTCTCTTTCTAGTTGCTCATCGAGCAGAGCTTTCGTTTTCTCGGCTTGCTTTTTTTTGAGGAAAAAAGCTTTTCCCGCCGTACTTTGTTCTATTCGCTTGCTTTCTTCTTTCAGTGCTGGGTGGCTATTTTTCAGATAATCCTGTAAAGATGTAGCATCTGCAAGGACTTTTAAAGACCACTCATTCTTGCCTTTCAATCTACCGATCTCTTGTATCCAAAAGTTCTTATTATCGCCTAACCTCTCTGTAAGCTCCGTCCAGCTCTCGAAAATCCGTCCAAATTTGAACGGAATTACCGTTCCGAGTGACAAAAGCGATTGAATACTTTTTTCGTGGTCAACAGCGCGTTCTTTGACCCATTCCAAGTCTTGCAATCGCTGATTTAGGTTCGTACCAAACTCTTCTCTGTCCACTTCCTTGTAGGCAACTAACAGGTTATCCCACTCTTTTATCCGAACCTCTTGAGGCGGACTTTTAAGCGGATGCGTTGGCTGTATGAGGGCAAATAAATAAAGAAGTTTTTGGCTCATTCGGCTTTATCGTTTTTGTGCTTCCTGAAGTCGGAGTAAAAGCTCTTCCTCTAGCCGGTCGTACTCTTCCTCATCAATTTGGTCAAGCTCAAAACGAAGTTGAAGCTTCATCAAATCCTCTTTAATTTGGTCAGGATTGTACAACTCTTCCTTAACCTGTTTTTGGACGATTCTGGCAATATGTGTCAAGCTATTGATGAAGAACATGATGCGTGTAAAATTATTCAGTATCGGCGAAAAAGCAACAGTTACTCTAACTGCTTTTCTCTTCCCAGTCCAGAAAGGTTAGTGGAGCCAGCGGCCCAAAATATTTGAATTTTAGTTCATCTACAAATCCTTCGCTTACTTTCTGAATTTGAGCATCTAAGGCGGCTTCTTGATCTTTTTGAACCAAAAAATGAAGATTTAGCACGATTTCATCACTGATTATTTTCCCTCTTTGCATTTTTAGTACCACCTTTTCCGTGGCATCCTCAAACTGAAGGGCGATTTTATCTTTCTTACCAAGCAGTTTTTCCTGCACTTTTTTACCGATCTCAATTAAGCCATTTTGGCGGTTGAGTCCTTGCAAGCCTTCTACGGTCTTCTTAAGCGATTGAATTTCTGCATCTTCGTCCGCGAGTTTCGTAAAGACAGCGGGTAGGTCTAGCCATGTTGCCTTAAGGTTGAGTTCTACTTTATCGGCAAACTCCACTAAGCTAGCCTGAAACTGCTCGTAGCGTTCTTCTAGCATTTTTTGAGCGGTTTCCGAAGTTAATACGATTCCGAACTGGAGGGGCAGGATGGTGTGTAGCTGCATCATGCCTTCGATGACTTTTTGGTGGGTAACTAGGTTTTTTCGTGAGGACATCACGGGGCTTTCGTCTTCACTTTCGTAGTTACTAACCAAAAGCGCGATCTCTTGAAAAGGGAACAAATGAAGTTCTGCTCCTAACAAACCTGTGAGCTGGGGCAAACTTGAGTCGGCGGCGACAATTCCGTAGGCGTAGTATTTCATGGCTTAAAAATGGCGTTTGATAGTTTTTTTAAATGCTTGATTCCCCTTATTTCGTAGGGAAACATAGGAAGCTGCGTCTGTAAAATGTCCGAAAACTGCGTTTCTAAAAGCTGAATAGGTTGCTCCTGGGATGTTCTTAACGTCTGGCAAAAGCTACCCTCAGTTTCCTGCATCACTTGGTTGATGAGCAAATGCTGCACCGAAATTTGAGCTTCTCGAAGTTGTTGGATCAAGCGGATGCTTTCCTCAATGACCATCATTTGGGGGCGGCTCACGACCCAAAAGGCTGTTTTTTGATCGTCTTTCAGGTGATTTTGTGCTCGGTGTGTGAAACGTTTTAAGGCGAGCAACAGATCATCGGCATCGTCAGGTTTGTACTTTCCCGTGAACGTTTTCTGGACAACGCGGTATTTCCAGCGCAGCTTTGCCATGACTTTTACCCAAGCGTCAAGGAGTTCGGGGAAACTCAAAAGGCGCAGTGTATGTCCTGTCGGAGCCGTGTCAATGACGTATTTCTCAAATTGATTTTCTTCATAGATGTCGATGATACTTTTGAGACTCATCACCTCATCAATCCCCGGAATACTTAACTCTAGCAGTTGCTCGGTGTCTTGCTCATCCAGATAGCTACTCGTGTCAATCAGCAAAGCCAACTGTTCGTGATGTTGTGCCTTGAAGTCAGCTAGCAGGTGGTGCGCATTGATTTGCCAGAAGTACAGGCTTGGAATTTCGGTGTACCTTGTGATTTTATCATTTGCCTGAAGGTCTAGGCTATCGGCAAGCGAGTGTGCAGGGTCTGTGGAGACCAGCAGCGTTTTGTATTTTTTTGCCAGGTGTATCGCCCAAGCAGCCGCAACGGTTGTTTTTCCAACGCCGCCTTTTCCTCCCACAAAAAATAAATCTGGACTTTCGAGCATCAAGAACGATCTTCTAGTTTTTGTTCTAATGCAAGGAGCCGTTCACGCAGCATCTTGTTTTCTGCCTGTAAAGCCTGTTGCTCCGCGTCCGTGGAGAGATAGGGGTCACTTTGCCACCAGTTAATTCCCAATTCCTTTGCTTTGTCCACCGAACAAACTACCAAGCGGATTTTGATACTCAAAAGCTCAATATCAGCGATATTGACGACAATATCACCAGCGATAACAATCCCCTTGTCTAATACTCTTTCTAAAATATCCGCCAGATTAGTTGCCTCTGTACTGTGAGTGATCCGTTCAGCCATTTTTGTGCGTTTTACTTTAAAGCTTAATTTTACCTTGTCTTGTTCTCCTTTAAGAGTAAGAAAAAGGGTTTGTGTGTAAAATGGACAAAAAACTCAATACTTTAAAGGTTTGGCTTTAAATTTTTTCTTGGTCGTATCTAAGGTTTTGATTTGATTTTGCTGGGCAATTTCCTGCATTTCTAGCTGCCAGCCCTGAATCAGGAAGGTAAGTTCCTCTTGAATGTCTTCCATTCGACGGTTTAATTCCGCCTGACGTATCGCCAGACGCTTTTGCTCCTTCAGTATCCTTTCTTTTTCTTTCCGAAGTAAATAGATCTCGGTTGTTTTATTGCGTTGCAGGACAGGGATGGAGCGCACTTGTTTTCTTTTTGGATTGTTCATAGCGGTTATTTTTTAGCGGTAGAATCACTTTTCTGGGATACTCGAGTACGCGACGATTTTCTGCCCGACTTTCTGTCATTTTTTCTTTTTGTGGTAGGTTGATACGCACTAACTTGCTGACGCACAACCTCCTCGACTTGTGGGTGATGCTGTGGTTGAGAAGCTAAGATATCCTTACAGATGTCCACGAATATTTCGACGTTTTGAGGCAACTGAATCTCCATGGTCTTCGTGATTCGGGCAACCATCAATCCGGTACGCATATTAGGAGATAAGCCAGCTTCGCCTACATCGCGTAGCGAACGAATAATACCTACGATTAACTTCGCCAGCGCGTGTTCAATCTGTGCTTTCTGATGAAGAATGGCCAGTTCGGTATCGTAGTCGAAGTACGTCAAGTCAATGGTGATCATTCTATCGAGTAAAGCATCCTGCGTTTTGTGTACTCCAGCATATTCCTCTGGATTGCTCGTAAAAATCGCCGTAAAATCAGGATGAACGGGCACATAGGGATCGTCTTGCCCAAAGGACTGCGGAAGGTTCAAAATCTTATCTTCCAAAATAGAAAGTAGGATGTTATTGGCCTCGGGGCGAGAGCGCGTAAATTCATCGTAAAGCATCGTAAATCCGTTTCGGCAAGCGACGGTGAGCCGATTATCTACCCATTTTTTCTCAAAATTTTCTTCCTTCTTTAGGACTGAGGAAATGTAATTGTCAATAACCTGACGGCTTTTATAACCCTGCTCGCCGCCAATGAGCGAAGAAGTTGTAAACCCTTCGTCACCATGAATCCATACCATCGGGCGGCCTAGTTTGCCCGCAACGTGTTTGGCGATGGTGGTTTTTCCCGTACCAGCGGGTCCTCGAAAATGTATCGCATAACCTGCTTTAATATAACTCAAGGCACGATACGTGATGTTTTCTATATACTCTGTTTCTACAAAGTTGGGTAGCTGTTGAGGTAACAAAAGCATATTACTTTCTTTCATAGGTTTACGTGGGTCTGCGATTGTGGCGGGTAAAGGAAATGAGGTAAGTGGCTCGCTTTTGAAAACGAATCAAAAAAATTCTGCTGACTAGAAGACTCCAGCCAGCAGAAAGCTTTTCTAGGCTACTCGTGTAGTCAATCCGATTGCTTCTGCGTATTTCAAATACGTCTCTACGGAAGCCACAACGATACGAGCCTCTACGGCTACTAATTCAATCCCTACAAGAGAGACACGTGCGTAAGCATCAATGACGATACCTTTGTCTAAGATGCGGTCAACTACTTCTGCCAAGCTAGAAGAAGCCATGCTTTTTTCAATTCCCATGAGTGAACTTGTTTAATGCGTGAAAAATTAATTGACATGTAAAAACTACAGTATCGTGGGACAATATTCCTGCCAACCCACAGTTGAAAAAAAGGGTTGTACTCGGTATATGATGCTTATTACTAAGGTTTTATGATTTTAAATTCGTTGAACCAAAGGGTTTAATCGGTGTATGCCAAAATAAATACGGCCAACTGTAAAACACGCCGCTACTTAGGTGCTTAATAAAAAATGATTCGCATTGAGTAAGTACGGTTCCATTAATCCAGCGATCTCGGGCTGCCCCATCCACGAACAAGCGTTGTTCAAATATGTTTTGTAGCAAAAACGATGGATACTTGGCGATACGCCCCAGGGTTTATTTTGTATCTTCCCACTCAATTCACCAAAACGATATACCCTATGAGTTTTCGTATCGAAAAAGATACCATTGGACCTGTTAATGTCCCTGCTAGTAAGTACTGGGGCGCACAAACACAACGCTCCGTGCAAAACTTTGATATTGGCGGACACAAGATGCCAATGGAAGTAATTCGCGCCTTTGCCATTCTCAAAAAAGCAGCCGCACTAACCAACCATGAGCTTGGCGTACTGGAATCAGATAAAGCAGAGGTAATCGGCAAAGTCTGTGACGAAGTGATGGCAGGTGAACTGGACGCCCAGTTTCCGCTTGTAGTGTGGCAGACTGGCTCAGGTACGCAGTCCAACATGAACGTCAATGAAGTCGTCGCTAATCGCGCACACGTAATTTTGGGCGGTTCGTTAGAGGATGAAAAGAAGAAAATTCATCCTAACGATGATGTAAATAAATCACAATCCTCCAATGACACCTTCCCGACTGCTATGCACATTGCTGTTTATCGGATGGTTGTTGGGATGACAATTCCAAAGATCAAACAGCTCCGTGATACCCTCGACAAAAAGGCGAAAACCTTTTCTGAGGTCGTCAAAATTGGGCGTACACATTTTATGGACGCAACGCCACTAACGCTGGGTATGGAGCTTTCGGGCTACGTTTCACAGTTAGATCATGGAACAAAAGCCCTAGAAAATACGCTTGACCACCTCTCAGAGCTTGCTTTGGGAGGAACGGCGGTCGGAACGGGCTTGAATACGCCCGAAGGATACGCCGTAAAAGTCGCAGAAAAAATTGCAGAGCTTACCGGACTTCCCTTCCGCACGGCAGACAATAAATTTGAGGCACTTGCAGCACACGATGCTATGGTGGAGACCTCGGGTGCGTTAAAACAGCTCGCCGTTTCGTTGATGAAGATTGGTAACGATATTCGGATGCTAGCATCGGGACCGCGCTGCGGAATCGGTGAGGTTATCATTCCAGCTAACGAACCAGGCTCTTCCATCATGCCGGGTAAGGTTAACCCCACACAGTCCGAAGCTTTGACGATGGTTTGTGCACAAGTCATTGGTTTAGATACTGCTGTATCAATCGGTGGTATGAATGGACACTTTGAACTCAATGTTTTTAAGCCGATGATGGTTTATAACGTCCTTACAGCGGCTCGGCTTTTGGGTGACGCTTGTGTATCGTTTGACCAAAATTGTGCCTCGGGACTTGAGCCTAATCACGAACGCATCAAACAAAATCTGGATAACTCCCTGATGCTTGTTACTGCGCTCAATCCGCATATTGGCTACGAAAATGCCGCAAAAATCGCCAAGAAAGCCCATGCTGAGGGGACAACCCTCAAGGCAGCCGCTCTCTCGCTTGAGCTGCTCACAGCAGAGCAGTTCGACCAGTGGGTTGACCCATCCAAAATGATTGGGAGCTTATAATGTAACAGACGGCATATCTTCTTAAAAAAGAACCTGTATGAACCCCCATGGATTCTTACAGGTTTTTTCTGAAAAGCGAGATTTAGGCGCAAGTAAAAAACAGCGCAGCTTTAATAAACATCTACTCCAGAGGACTCTTTTTTTACGGGTGCAGGAATTTCGTACTCCTTAGTAAGTTGTGTGTAGGCACTCATTCGATGTTCAGCAATATCAAGCCCTTCGGCTTCCTCTTCCAGAGAAACGCGCAGTCCTATGGTCTTCTTTATCAGAAAAAACAGACCAAACGATGCGCCAAAACATGCTAAGCCAATGACCAATACACCAACAAACTGGCTAACCAGCTGATTTGCACTAGCAAGGTCGCCAAACAAGCCTACGGCCAGCGTTCCCCAGATACCACACACTAAGTGTACAGGGATTGCGCCCACAGGGTCGTCCAGTTTGAGTTTATCTAATGTACTGATGGCTATTACCACGAGTACACCACCAATCAACCCAATCAGAATAGCGTCCATGACGCTTACTTGATCTGCACTAGCGGTGATGGAAACCAATCCTGCCAAGATACCATTAAGAGGCATCGTCAGGTCGTAACTTTTTGTCTGGAAGTAAGAGGTAAAAAATGCTCCGATAGCACCTGCCGCACCCGCAATAGCAGTCGTCACAAACACTAAGGAAACCGATTTGGGGTCTGCTGATAATACCGAGCCACCATTAAAGCCAAACCATCCGAACCAGAGCATAAATACGCCCAGGGTAGCTAGCGGCATACTGTGGCCGCGAATAGGTGTTATTTGCTTCCCTTCGTATTTCCCTGTTCGTGAACCCAGAAGGATCACACCTGCTAAAGCTGCCCAGCCACCCACAGAGTGAACGATCGTGGAGCCTGCAAAGTCATAGAACGGGGTATCCATTTTATCCAAAAAACCACCTCCCCATTTCCAAAATCCAATAATGGGGTAGCAAAGCCCAACATAGACGAGTGAGAAAAGCAAAAAGCTCATTAAGTTAATGCGTTCCGCGACCGCCCCCGAAACAATCGTAGCGGCGGTGGCAGCAAACATAGCCTGAAAAATGAACGTCGTCCAGAAAGTTGATGCTCCATTAAAGGCTGCCGTATCTCCGTTTTCGGGAGGGGTTAATCCAAACCCAGAAAAGCCGAAAAACTCACCCGCAAATACATCCCCAGGGAACATCAAATTATATCCCACAAGTGCGTAGGCCAGTAGTCCAATTGGGAGAATTAACGTATTCTTAAACAGTATATTAACAGTGTTTTTGGCCCTGGTCATACCAGCCTCTAAAGAGGCAAAACCAAGGTGCATGATGAAGACCAAGATTGTTGCGATAAGTAACCAAAGGTTATTGGTTGTGAAGATAGATTGCTCAATCATTTTAAGGCTATATTTGATGATTTTACGTAAAGATATTAAAAGAACCATCAAAAAACACCCTATTTAATCTAAAAATACAGAAAAAAATTCGTTTTAAGGGTGTATAAAAACCTCTGTATTACTTCTTATTTCTCCGAAGTTTGACGAAAGGCAACAAGTTCTTGGAGGGACGAAGTACCCAAATAGTAATGAGTGATAAAACGGCCAACAACATCTCAATGAGTACTCCATTACCTAACTTTAAAGCAGTCTGAAAAAACGTACGTGTTGTATCATTACTGGAGTTACTAATAAACTCAAAGCCTACTAGAAACGCCAGCACCAATGAAATACTTATGACGATCATGTGGGTACGCGGGATGTTGCGCTTCCAGTCGTATTGTAAGGCAAGGAAAAAGGGTAAACCAAAAAGCCCCGCTACATAAAACGCAACTTGTAATTCTATATCGTCAAACCTACCTAACACGATTCGCTCTGCCCAGTTGAATGCGGCCGTAAGTCCACCTAATAAACATAGTAGTGCTGTAAAAAAACGTTGAATGTGCATAAGTAAATAACCCCTTGCTTTCCGAAACAAGGGGTTGTCAATTTCTTATGATTGAGAAAAAAGTCATTATTTCTTACCACGGAGTTCGTTGCCGTACGTGTGTACAGGGCTAACGACACTGTTGTGAATACCACCACTGTACCCCTTGAATCCGCGTTTACCTTGCTTGCGGTTTGCAATGTAATCAGATAAACGAGTACGATAAATCAGTGAGATTTCGTGTGTATCGCCTGCACCAGAGAAGTTCGTTGATGAGATACCGTAAGAGTACATAATCGCCAAACCTCTTGTATCCACACCTAAGCTCATGGAAAACTCCTTGATCTGCCACTGACGCGTTGAAGTAGTAAATTCTTCTTGTCCCGTTAAGCCCTTATACCAAAAACCACCAATGAAGTCAAACAAATCTGTATCACGCGAGAAGAAGTTAGACCTTGGGCGGTAGCTAAAACCAGTACCAACAGTAAGGTTAGTTTGAGGACTCTGCGACGTAAAAATCGCGCTTGGTGTAAGTACCAACTGACGCGCTGCCCAAGCATTGTCTGGATTGTAATCTGAGAGGACATTAAGCTCAAATCCACCATGAACATTAATTTTCATGGGAATATTATTGATCTCCTCTGTCCCATTGATTGATCTTGAGCTTCCTGACGTTGCCAAATTATTGACGGCACCGCCGACCCAAAAACCACCAAACTTTGTCATTTTGAGTACTGC
>CAZNAK010000035.1:0-11617 GCA_964570645.1 uncultured Cytophagales bacterium
CCTTCAAGTTGGAGGATAGCCGTAAAGTCTTCGTCGCGGAATGCCGTAAGTTTGTTGTTGGTTAGGTTGAAGGAAAAAGGAGCTTCGGGAAGAAAGTCTTCATTAAACTTGACAAGTCGTTCGGTGCTCTGCGTAAAAAAGTTAGGTGAGAAAATAAGTGCTACGCCCACCAAAAGTGAAATAGGAATAAAAAGGAAGCGCAAATACCGCCGATTATTTTTATACTCTACGGCACGTTCAAAGGCTACGGGTTCTAGCTGAGCGGCTTTTTGCTCTAAGCTCGCCTGCACCAGTGCCGCGTTGGCGTGAGGTGTATTTTTAAGTTGGAGAAAGTTTAGAAGACGATCACTTACCTCAGTATGGAAAAAGTTTCCAATCTGGCGGGCAGCGTCCTCGTCGGACAAGGATTTATCTTTATTCAGTAAATGATAAATGGGCATTACCACCCAGGCAACAAGCGAGACTAAGGCAGCTCCCAAGAATCCAAAAAATAATATACTCCGTACAAGCGTACCAAAACGCCCGAAATACTCTAAAGCATTAACGACTAAATAAGCTGATAGCACTAATGCTAATGTCAGGATCACCCCTTTTAGGAGGCGATTGAGATAAAACTTCTGCTTATATTTTTTGAGTCGCGCCGCGACCTGAGATTCATAAGACATATCGATATATTTTTATTAACACCCTAAGGGTTTTCAAAACCCTCAGGGTGTTTCTCCTTTAGAATACGCAATATCCTAAGATAAGGTTTGTTTATGAATGCAAAAAGGCTGAGAGAAATATTTCTCCCAGCCTTCTGCTAGTTAAATGCGTACAGAGCTAAACCCTGTGGGCATCTTACTCAAGCAAGCGACCAACTCCGTAGTGGATGTCACGTACGTAAGACAAACCAGTGAATGTTTCAAATGCGCCAGTCGTGTTTCCGTCAGGACCACCTACGACCTTGAAACCTTCAAGTTCACGATTTAACGCAGTTAAATCTTCAAAGTAACCAGCACCACCAGATACAATAGAAAATCCATTAAATGAACCATCTACTGGATCAATATTTACTGTAGTAACTAAGCCTGAACCACCGAAGATACCAGATGTGCTAATGCTCCATGGTGTCATCCATGCTGGCTCAGGACCAGTGTCACCAGCTACTACTGCTTCATACGCACCACCAGCAAAATTAGGGTTATTCAGAGCGGCAACAACATTTCCTGGTACTGCGCCACCAGGTCTGTCCACATCACCAACGGATGTAACTGCACCAGGTACAAAGCCAGTACCGTCAGTAGTTCTACCACCGAAGTGTACAACATCAGCAATATTAGTGCTGAACCCTCCAGTAGGAGTCGTGCCAGTAAGAATACCGTTAAGTACGCTAGAAGCCTCTCCATCTTGAGCATCAGTATCAACAACTACTGAAATGGCCGTAGTACCATCAAAGGCAGCGTCAAGAGATTGCGCATCGATTGAGCCAATAGAACCATCAACATTCATATTAACGTCGGCTGTTGGTACAGGATCAAACTCGTAAGCGAATGAACCGCCGTCAAAGAGACGTACACGAGGAGTAACTGCGTAAGAACCACCATCTGTAATACTGAATGTTACGATAGCATCTGCAGGTTGTGCAAATACAAGAGCATCCTCTTGATCTACTGCAACGAGTTCCCACGTTGTGTTGCCTTCGTAAGAGATACCACCGCTGTACATCTCAAGACCGATCACCTGTGTGAACGTAGAGTTGAAAACAGGGTAGCCGTAAGCACGTGTACCGTTAGCTCCTGTAGGAGTACCAAAGAGTGCAACGTACGTGTTTACTGCCGCAGCGTTCGCGTCAGCAACACCTGCATCTGCAGGAACGTTCAGCTGGTCATTAAGGTTTAACTGTAAAGCATTACGTACTGCATTGGTTGCGTCTGGAGACGGGTTAGAAATGATCGTATTCGAAGTCAAATTAGGTGTGTTCGCCTGATTGACTGTGTAGTTGTCAATAGAACCACCTGCCGTAAAGAACTCAGCATCCAAACTGTTAGTTGGTGCAACGATAGTAATAGCATTTACTTGGTTATCGTTCGTAATTGTACTTGCGCCTAAGATGAAAGAAACGATTTGACCAGCATCAGCTGTACCTACCTGACCTACTGTTACGCTAGCATCTACACCACCAATTGTAGTTAAGATGTTAACAGAAGGAACAAATACATAACCAGAACCACGAGAAAATCCAGTAAAACCATTAAAGCCAGCAGCTTCAGCAGCCGAGAAGTCAATACTGGTCTGTGTACCATTCAAACCAGCCGTAGTACCCAATGTATTAGTAGCCGTAGCACCTGTACCGATGCCGTAGTCCTCATTGATAATCGTAGTCGCCGTAGCATCAATTGTCAAGAAAGTTTCACCATCAGGATCCGCAACAGGAATAGTAGCCGCAGTCAAGAAGTAACGGAAAGGCGTATCGTTAAGTTCAGCAAGTGCTTGTGTTGTCCAGTCGTCACCGCCTGCATCAATACGAATTTCCTCTACCGTAGAGAATGCTGTACCTGCTGTAGTACCAGGAGCCACATAAGTGTAAGTAGCAGAAGTAGCTACGCCACCAGTAGTTGCGCCTACACCACCATCATCATAAATGTAAGTAGCCGTGATTACGTCTGTTCCCGTAGGCTCAGGTGTCGTGATATCTTGGTAATTGATCCAAGGAGAAATACCTGTCCAAGCACCTTCAGAAACACCATCGATGTTGCTATTGTTAAAACCAAAACCGCCATCAAGGATACGAACGAAAGCTGTATTCAAGCTGTTTGAAGCTGCCTGAATTGTACCTGTACCTGTAATACCTGTTTGTTGTGGTGTGATAACTGCCAAGATCGCATCAGGGACATTATCATTATTAGAGTCATAGTTAAGATCCGCAGACGTGTATCCTGAGCCTGAACTTGAAACAACTGTGTTTCCATCAAAGAAACCAGTTTCATTAACATCAAGTTCACGAAGTGCAGTTGGAGAACCAGAAGCTGAGTTAATTACTGTAGAAGAAAGATCAACAGTAAGCGTTGGTACTGTTCCGCCACCCGTAGGTGCTGGGAAAGAAATTGCTGGAGGCAATACGTATGCACCACCATCCTCAATAGTGAAGTTAGTTAACTCACCGTTAGAAGTAATTGTAGCAGTAACCGTAGCTGGTGCATTCGTAAACGACACACCGTTAAGTACTGCGTCTGTACGTAAAAACACACCTCTCGCATTGATGTCTGAAATGATATCATTACCCAAATGCGTAGCAGGCCCAACATTAGGTCCGAAAAGTACGCGTGCATCTGTAGCTACATATTGAGTAGCAAAGCCGCTTCCACCTTCGTTGTCGTAAGGAGAGTTAGAAAAGAATGTCTGCGTAGCAGCAAACTCAGAGTACTCCATACGCGTCTGAAGACCAGAACCCGTAGCAGAAACCATCAATGCATAGTCACCTGAAGCGTCAGGACGAGCAACGCCACCTGCATTACCGTAAGCAATACGCTGGATAGCACCAGAGAATGTGCCTTCGCCGCTTTCGTTAACTGGACCGTCGTTGTTTGCCTCAGCGATGTACTCAGCAATGAATGCTGGGTTAGGATCGATGTAAGCCGCAACACCTGGCTGACCAGCCAAGAACTGAGTAGAACTAGTCAAAACTTCCTCTTGGAAGTCAGTTACATCCAACTCTGCGAAGAAACGACCTGCAATCATTGCCATTTGGTCTGCATTTGCACCATTGTAGAACAAAGGCACAACGTTACCTACATGAGCAGTACCACCGTTAGGTACACCACCGTCTGGAGTCAAGTTAGCTACGTAGCTTACCGTAGTGTAGTCAGCAGCAGTAGCGTTAACAGTGACTTCACCACTGTAAAGCAAGAAAGACGCAAGACCGTCTGTTCCTGTAGTTACTTCAGTAGCGATACCATACTGATCCACAGAAACGGTAGCACCGTTTAATGCTCCTTCTGCTTCCTCAGCACGACCGCCAGAGAATACAGAAGACTCACCCGCAAACAAACCGACTGTGTATAATACACGTCCGCCAGAGTTCACTGCACGTAGTGAGTCAATAGAAGCTTGAAATTGAGCCATCGCCATCGCGTTGGCCGCGTCGCGAGTTTCACGAGCACTTTCGAGTTCGTCCAACAAACGGAGACGTTGCTCTTCTAGCGCGTACGCATCCTCGGCAGTGAACTCATCCTCTTCACAAGAGGAGAATGTCAAAGCGGCGAGAAGCATCATCGCGAGATACTTTAAACCGAAAAGATTTCTAATGTTCATATAACAATAGAGGTTAAAAAAGATGAAATAAAGAAAAGTGGTAAGTAGTTTAAGGTACTTGTCTTCCACACATTCGGTGGCAAAGGTAAAAGAAAAATCAAAACGCGAAACGTTTTTCCTTTGCTTTTTCCTATTTTTTATTTGCCACTCTGCCCTAAAGACCCTTTGTAAGGGAAAAACGTTGTAATGGCGGTAAACTTTTTTTCAAAAAAAACGTAGAGGCTTTATCAGAGGATCGAAAACGATGCGAACACACCTTATATATATGCTTCTACTTTTTGGGGGTAGCCCTTTTTTTCTTCAAGCCCAAAGACTTCAACTTCAAGTCCAACTTTCAGTGCCTAAAGAACGCTTACCGAACTACAACCGAAACCCCGAAAGCTCCGAAGTCCTTACTGAAGAGGTACAGAACATCATCCGTTTTTTTCAGGAAGAAACGGGATACCTCAGGGCAAAGCTAGATACACTTCTCTGGAGGGACTCCCTGAAAGCGGAGGCAAAAATCCATTTAGGAGAGCCATTTTACTGGAAATCGCTTACCCAGCATGCTATTCCTCCGTCATGGCGCATAGGCCAAAAAGTCATTCAGAAGCCTTTTCGGTGGAGAGAAACCCGAAAATGGCAGCAAGAAATCCTAAAAAAGGCGCAGAATAGTGGTTTTCCGTTCGCCACAGTAAAACTAGACTCTATGAGGCTAGCAGAAAATCTTATTTCAGCAAAGCTTAAGGTTCGTAAAGGAACAAGGATTCGGTTCGATACATTGATCTTTTTGGGCTACCCAAAGGCTAAACTCAATAAGGAGTTTTTGATGCGACACCTTGTCTTGGAACAAAACGAGGCTTTCGATCAGCGACAGGTAGATCGCATTCAGGAACGCCTCCAGACCCTTCCCTTTTTGGAGCTGACGGACTCGGTGCGCGTGCGATTTCGGTATGATCGAGCGTACATTGAACTGCCGCTTCGTACGCCGCCTTCTAGTCAATTTGATGCTCTGATCGGCTTTTTGCCCAACGAAGCCGAGGGGCAACGCCTGCTTCTGACCGGACGTGCCGAAGTTGATCTAAAAAACCCTTTTGGAAGAGGGCGACAGATTAGACTCTCATGGCAGCGGATTCGTGCCGAGACCCAGCAGCTCAACCTAGCCTTTGAACAACCCAGTATTTTGGGTACACGCTTGACGCCACGCTTTGAGCTTGACTGGCTCAAAGAAGACACGACTTTTTTTTCTTTACGACAATACCTTCGGGTCAACTATCCCACAAAGCAAGGTAGCTTCGGAGGAATCGTAGAGCGTAAGATAACCCGCCTGTTAGCCGCCCCTAATGCAGGACGAAGTAACGAAATTGATGGCAACCTCTGGAATTATGGCATCAGCTGGTCGGGAAACCGAACGGATTCCTTTTTTCAGCCTCGACGTGGCTGGCGGTGGCATCTGGAGGCTAAAATCGGAGATAAACAAGTGCAAGATCGTTCGGGACTTTCGGATGACTTTTTGGACTCTTTGGCGCAACGTACCACCCAAATTGAAGTACGCCTTGACCTTCGTCGCTACTTCCGAACGGGACGACTCACCACACTTGTCCTTCGTACGCAGGGCGGAATGCTACTGAATGAACAACTTTTTCGGAATGACCTCTTTCGGATGGGCGGACTACAGTCGTTGCGCGGGTTCAACGAAAACTTCTTTTTTGCCTCACAGTATGCCGTCCAAACCATAGAAACGCGCCTGCAGGTGGATCAGGATTCTTATCTGTTTGCATTCTGGGATCAGGGAGCCTACATATTTGAAACAATCGAGGATCGCCGCTATGACCTTCCTTTTGGCGTAGGTGTGGGCTTACAGTTTACGACCAAAAGTGGCGTTTTTTCCTTCGTTTACGCCATGGGGAGATCTGAGGAGCAGACGCTGGGCTTAAACACGGCCAAGATTCATTTTGGGTTTGTAAGTCGGTTTTAGTTACTCATGTTGCATGATTCTTTGTTTTTAACCTTTTGATGTGCACTTGCCCCATCAGCGATCAATAAAATATCGTCGGTCTTGCCTACCTCAAGACGAGCCTTTCGGAATTCTTCTAAAAATAAAGCAAAGCAATCTTTCTGTAATCTGCTGATATACCTTGCATAAAGCTCCCCTGTTTGCGGGCAGAGCGCCGTGTAAAGCCATACCCAATTTTGAGTGAAAGCTGCGGTCTGCTGCCTGCTCGCCCCCAGCATTTTTTTTGATTTGTTCGTGTCCCAAATCGCATTTCGTCCTCAAAAAAACCGTTTTGGCTGGGTGCTGGGCTACGAGTTGAGGGAAGTTTTTTTAAAATTGATTTCCGCATCAGACCTACGATACAGACGCTAAACGGTTATTAAAAAACAATTGTCCGGACTACAAATCTGGTACGCGGGGAAACGCCAGGGGTCGAGTATTCATGAGTTTTGATGTAAATCACGTAAGCACTCTTCTGCGGCTTTTAGCTCTATGTTCCAAGCGAGCTTTTTCTTGAACTGCCTGCTCTTGGTTATTTTACTTTTCAGTGTCCTGATTTGACGTTGAAGTTGTTGGGCTAGTTATCTAACTTATAACGTTTTTGCAGTTTTTTAATCTGGTCATCACGAAGTTTTTTGAGTTTTGCCTCGTGGTCTTCTACCCACTTGGTTTTACTATATGTACCATCGGGGTGGGCTTCATTGTAGTATGTGTACTCCACTTTGTACTCATCAAAAATATCACTGTAAATATCCTCAATGATGACAAAGTTTTCGAGGATATTACCTTTCAGCTCATTCAGGTCTTGACGCTCAGATAAAATAATCGCCTCTACGCCTGCCAAATCTGCTTTTGTAATGCCGGGTTCACTCGCCGATACCGTCTCTTTAATGAGTTTATCAAACTCATTGTAGGCAGCCTCATCAATAAAAACGTTATCGAGGTCATCCGAGATTACCAAGCCTACGATAGCTTCATTTTCGGCTAGACGTTGAATCATCAGCTGCTGCCTCCATCTTGAATATTGCCTCAGCTCTTTGTCATTTAGCGTATTGAGGTCTTAGTCCATGTACTTTTTCCAAAGGGTAGCATTGGTAGGCTCTTTTTTGAGGGCTTGCCAAATTTCAGGCTTTTTCAGCGGATCGCTCGCCCAGTCCTCGGGCAGATCCTCATCTTGTGCCATGACAAAAAAGCCCAGAAAGCAGAAAAGCGAAGTCAAAAACAATTTCTGGAGACTCATATTAGATCTAGAACGGATACGTATTTTACATCTCAAAATTAACGCCATACTGTAATAACCACCTTACGAGCAAGCTGTTCGTTGGCTTTATCTTCGTTAGCAAAAAACTCTCCATGGGATTTGGCTAAGATACGTTCATACTTTACGCCTAGCATTTGAAGTTTAAAACTGGCACTTTCGATGCGGTCTATGGCTAACTGCTGATTCAAAACCTCGTTCCCCGTTGCGTCGGTGTAACCTTCCAACAAAACAGCGCGGATGTACTTACTTTTGATAAAATCCGCGATTTTACTTTCCGCTTCTGGGGTTAGGTTGCTATCTCCGGCAGGAAAGAAAATTTCAAGCTTTTCTACTTTTTTAGGACTATGGTATTGCAGATTGATCGGTTCTGGCGAGGGGCTACCGAAGTAAACGGCATACTTTCGTGTCTGCTTGGGTGGCAGGTCTGCCAAATTCCATTCCAGCATGATGGCGCTATCATCTGTGTACTGCGAAACGGATTCTGTACTGAGCAAGCTGAACACATTGGTCAGATGCGCCCATTGCCCCACACATAAGGCCGCTGGTTTTTCGGCACCCGGCACTTCGGTAACGAGGCGCGCTTTCATTGATGTAGGGTCAGCGTGATCTTGATGGAATGTCACCTCTTCGGGTACACTCAAGGATCCAAATATTTCGTCCAGCATCACCAACTGCCCATCCGCCGTAGCAAGGCAGTTATCTTTTTCACCCACCATCGCATCGAGCATCAAGTCAAAACCCACCGATTGCGGATAATCTGCTGTGTTAGTAATCTCATATTCGATCATGTAGTATTGTCCATACTCACCAAGCTCGACAGGTTGTAAGTTACCATTTACGGGGATTAGCCGCTGCTTGATGGCTAGCCGAGAGAACATAAAGAGTGTTGAGGAATGCCTTGATCCTTTTTCTGTTTCCAGTCCAATAATTTTGGCCTTGGTGGTCCGCTCCCCCTTGAGGTGTTGGATTTTGTAAAGACCGTCCGTGTTAGAGGCTTGCCGCGATCCTACTTTAATAATGAAGTGTGAGCTTGAAAACTGATGCGGATAGCCAAAAAGCAGTGTTTTTTCGTCAAAACCTATCGTAAACCGTCCGTCTGCATCGGGTTCAGTGGTGACCTCTGGCTTTTGTTGCGCCCATAATGAGGCTGCAATGCTCAAGAAAAAAAGAGAAAAGTAGAAGCGTTGGGCGTTTATCATCATTAGGCGATTCGACTGAGGTGAACGAAGATACACAAATGTTTGGTTTTGAAGCAACCCAAGAGAGGCAGTTTTGGAGCCGCTTAACTTCAAAGTCTGGTTTTAATTAGCTAATTTTGAAAAAAGTTGCTCAACAAAAATACTAGAAATTGAACATACTAGAAATTAATAAGGTCGTAAAAAGCTATCGTAATCACCGTGCTTTAAAAAATGTTTCCTTCTCTATCCCTAAGGGGTGCATCTTTGGTTTATTAGGTCCAAACGGTGCTGGAAAGACTACGCTATTACGGATCATCAATCAGATCATTCAGGCGGACACCGGACAGATTACGTTTAACGGCGAGCTACTCGCCCCCAAACATATCGAGCAGATTGGCTATCTCCCCGAGGAACGCGGGTTGTACAAAAAAATGAAAGTCGGGGAGCAACTTATGTATCTAGGGCAGCTCAAAGGGCTTTCTAGCAAAACAATAAAAACGCGGTTACAGTACTGGAGTGAACGCTTTGAAATGAAAGGATGGTGGCAAAAGACCGTTCGCGACCTCTCAAAAGGGATGCAGCAGAAGGTACAATTTGTCAGTACCGTTCTGCACGAGCCTGACCTTATCATTTTGGATGAACCTTTTTCGGGCTTTGACCCCGTAAACGCTGACCTGATCCAACAAGTAATTTTAGACTTTAGAGATAAAGGACATACTATTCTTTTCTCGACACACCGCATGGAGTCCGTCGAAGAGTTGTGTCAAGAGTTAGTTTTGCTCAATAAAGGCGTAATTGTTCTGGAAGGCGAAAAGCTTGAAGTAAAAAACCGTTTCCGAACCCATACGTATGCCATCGAAACGCGTGAGCCAATTCAACTGCCCGAAAGTGATTTCACTATTTTGAGTCAGGAGAAAAAGGATAACCTCGTCCTGACAAAAGCTCGTCTGCAAGAGGGAAATACGGCAGATGCCTTACTCCAAGCACTGATCGGGAAGGCAGAAGTCCTGGGTTTTAGGGAGGAGATACCTCGGATTCATGAAATTTTTGTCCAACTGGTTAAAAATTAAGGGGCAAACCCCATTTTTGTTATTACTTTTGCACCACTAGCATAGACCCATCCTAGCACGCCTACTACATCAACGGTACCTGATTTACAATTCGTTATGAGAGCGTATTTTACACATCTTGTGTGGTTCAACCTATTATTTTTAGCACAATGGACGACTGCTCAAACCCCTCAATACCAGTTTGGTGACACTGTTACTGTGAGCCTACACTGTGCCAACTGTTCGGAATATGCCGAGTTCAGCTTGCGCTACCAAACGACTATTCCCGGAGGGATGCAAAAAATAAAAATGCAAAAGAGTGAACGCGGGGTGTTCAGGCAGAAGATTCAAATAAACCAGCCGCAGTTCGGTTTGGTACGCATGGGAATCGGGCTGACGATCCCATTTTACGTCTTACCTGCCGATACCCTTCACATTGATATTGACATCAATAATTTTGACGTTATCCAAAAAATCGACTATAAAGGCACGACAAAAGCAATATGTGATTACTTTTACGAGCGTCAGGTGCAGTTTCAATATCCTGAAACCTCAGCAAAGCTCTATCAGCTTCGGTATGTGAGCTACAAAGACTCGCTGCTAAAAGAAGAGATAACGTTTTTGGACAATTACACGGCCACGCACCCTGATTTACCAGCGTGGTTTGTGGAAACAGAACGTACGGAAAAGCAATATTACCGCATTTGGGACATTAACTCAGCGATCTTTCAGTCTCCAGCATCAAAGTTTTCACGGCAATATTTTAGCTATCTAGCCTTAGCATTTCGGGACGAAATTGCGCCAGAATTCATTCAACTAGCGGCCCCTGAAATACGGGCAAAAGCAATTTTAAAAACCTATTTAGAACGTGCTGATGAACACTTGGACGGTGAGGTAAATGAAATATTCAAAACCCTGACCTTGGCAACTTGGCTACCCAAAGTTCATAATTATGCCTTTGCCGATAGTATCATTCGTGTCCATGAACCCACTTTTACAAACGCTAAGTACCGCAACTACCTGCTTACGTTCCGCGACGGAGTGATCCTAAAATCGTTGATGCTACCCGAATACGAGTTTGTGCGGTACGAGAAAACAAACAATCAACCCTTTACTTTTGAAGAACTACGCGGAAAGATCGTTTATGTCAGCTTTTGGTTCGTTGGATGCCGCCCTTGCCTTACTGTGCTGCCTTACAAAAAGAAGTTAGCCGCCTCCATGAACCCTGACGAAGTGGTGATGGTCAACGTTTGCCTTTACGGAACAGAGGAAAAATGGCGCGAAGACGTAATGGAACACGACGTTCCGGGTATCAACGTATTTACCCCCGCAAGCATTGAGCGCGAGGTATTGAATGAATTTGGCGTAACGGGCTTTCCGCATTACGTTTTGGCGGACGAAAATGGATTGATTTACATTGAGGATGCCTCTGGACCCGCGGCCATCTCGGATAAAATTGCGGAACTTCAAAAAATTGCAAAACCTGCAAAAGCTATTCGAGTAGAAAACAATCGCTGATTACAAGTGGGGTTTGTCTAAGTCTTCCATCGCCTGTTTCACTTGTGCTACTTTACTGAGGCGAACTTCCCAGCAGACCGTACATTTTTCCTGAAAATCTTGACGCACCACAGGGAGCGAAAACCGATCTTGAAGACGCATAACGGCATTATTTATTATCAAAAGCATACTAGCTAGTTGGTATCCATCTAAAATTTGTCAGTTTTATCACGCTTTCTAGGTCATTTTGCCAACTTTGTATTGCTGCCTGCTCGCCCCCAGCATTTTTTTTGATTTGTTCGTGTCCCCAATCGCATTTCGTCCTCAAAAAAAACCGTTTTGGCTGGGTGCTTTGCGTTAAAAC
>CAZNAK010000036.1:0-11578 GCA_964570645.1 uncultured Cytophagales bacterium
TGGTCTCCTACCGATCCTGATACAAAGCTGCAGCGCGATACGCATTACGGCTTTATCAATTACGTTTCGGGACTTTGTGCAGATCAGGTTTTCTTTAACTCGCACTACCACCAAGAGAGCTTTATTGGCGCATTACCTGAGTTTTTGAAACGCTTCCCCGACTATCAAGAAATGGACTCGGTGGAGGAGCTAAAAAAGCGGAGTAGTGTGCTACCTCTAGGCTTGGAACTACGACGATTTGAGCGTTATCGGCATCACGAAAAAGAGAAAGAACCCGTTATTCTCTGGAATCATCGTTGGGAATACGACAAAAACCCAGAGGACTTTTTTCGTGCGTTGTTTTGGCTCGAAGAAAATCAAATTGACTTTAAAGTGATCGTACTTGGACAAGCCTACCAGCAATGCCCCGCCATTTTTGGTGAAGCCCGACGACGACTTGACGACAAAATCTTGCATTGGGGCTATGCGGAGTCCTTTGAAGAGTACGCATATTGGCTTTGGAAAGCAGATATTTTACCTGTGACCGCAGTTCAAGACTTTTTTGGGGCAAGCACCGTAGAGGCAATTTGTTGTAACTGTTTCCCACTCTTACCTAACCGATTGGCTTACGCCGAGCATATCCCCCCCGCTGAACACGACACCCACTTCTATGAAGGCTTCGAGGATTTGACGTTTTTTCTGGAGCATCTTGTGCTAAACATTGATAAAATCCGCCGCAAACAATACCAACATTTCGTCACCAAATACGACTGGAATACCCTCATCCGGAATTACGACGATAACTTTGAGCAATTAAAATAAAAAAGATCACACAGGGCGAGTATTGATCTTTGCGCACAGCAATACAAAAAAGGCAGGTATCGCTCTTTTTGCTAGACAAGAACAGTGTAAAAATAACTAAAAAATAGACTTATTCGTTTGCTATACGTCTATTCCATTACAATATATGATATTATTTTCTTTGTACACTGTAACTCGATGTCAAATAATCCTATAAGATCAAAAAAGATAAATGTAAACGAATTGCCCTCTATGGACGGCAACTCGTTAACAGATACTAAAATCTGACTTATAGCTTTACTGACCGCTCAGCAGGATAATAAATTCACTACCTACTTTTTTTGTGCTGTCGCCTTTGTATCTTGCTGTATGGAAAAACGCCCGCAGCCCCTCGATATACTTACCTCGTTTGAGGTACAAGCAAACAAACTAATCCTGCGTACTACTCATTTTAAGGTTCTCGTACGGCTATACGGCGAAGAAATCTTTCAGGTTACTGCCGTTCGCCTAATGGAACAGTTCTCAGAGGTTTCTTACGCTGTTACTGCCAAACCCGTTGCGCTTCCCGAAATTGATGAATCTGGAGAGTTTTTGATACTAAAAACCTCAAGCGCAGCACTTGAGATACAAAAATCTCCGCTACGATTTACGTTCAAAAACGCAACCGGCGAAACCCTCAACGAAGACGAACCTGCTTTCGGGACAGTTTTTCAGGGCGAAAACGTTACCACTTACAAAAAACTACAACCGAAAGAACGATTTTTGGGCTTAGGCGAAAAAACGGGCGGCCTTGATCGTCGTGGTAAAACCTACACCAACTGGAATAGCGATGCCTTTGGCTACACCCCTGACAGCGATCCCTTGTATGCCGCTATCCCGTTTTACATCGGTTGGCATGAAGGAAAAGGTTACGGCATTTTATTTGACAATTCCTTCCGTTCTACCTTCGATTTTGGTGCCTCCAACGACCGTTTCGCCTCTTTTGGGGCGGAGTCGGGCGCAATGAATTATTTTTTGATCGGTGGAAATACTATTCCTGACATTTTGAGCAATTACGGCAAATTAACAGGAAAAATGCCGATGCCACCACGTTGGGCGATGGGCTATCAGCAATGCCGATATAGTTATTATCCTGCCCAACGCGTCTTGGAGGTCGCACGCGGCTTGCGTCGCCGCCAGATTCCCGCCGATGTCCTGTACCTGGACATTCATTATATGGAGCAGTACAAGGTTTTTACGTGGGACGAAGTACGATTTCCCGATCCTGAAAAGCTTGTAGCAGAACTCAAAGAAATGGGGTTCCGTTTGGTAGTAATCGTTGATCCTGGGGTAAAGGCAGCGGAAGGCTATCACGTTTTTGACAGCGGTCAGGAGGCGGATGCTTTTGTAAAGTATCCTGACGGGGAACTCTATCACGGGGATGTCTGGCCGGGGCGTTGCGTGTTTCCTGATTTTACCGACCCGAAAGTACGCCAGTGGTGGGGAACGTTTTACGAGGGATTAATGGAAGCGGGGATTGCAGGGTTTTGGAATGACATGAACGAACCCGCTGTTTGGGGGCAACACGTACCGAGTTTGGTGGAGTTTACCTTTGAAGGCGAAGGAGCGACGCATCGGCAGGCGCATAATGTCTATGGCATGCAGATGGCACGGAGTACTTTTGAAGCAGTGCAGCGGTATGCACCTAAAAAGCGTCCTTTTATCCTGACACGGGCAGGGTTTGCGGGCATCCAACGGTACGCCGCACTCTGGACGGGCGATAATGTTTCTTACGACGATCACATGATGTTGGGCGTTCGGATTATCAATAGTTTGGGACTTTCGGGTGTACCGTTCTCAGGTTATGACGTGGGCGGCTTTGTTGGGAATCCTTCGCCTGAGCTGTATGCCCGCTGGATGCAAGTGGGAACGTTTGCGCCGTTTTTTCGCGCCCATACGATGATAAATACTCCTTCTGCTGAGCCGTGGAGCTTTGGGGAGGAGACCATGGAGATTTCGCGAAACTTTATCCGCCTTCGGTATAAGCTCATGCCCTACCTCTACGCAACATTTTGGGAAGCGGCGCAAAACGGTATGCCGATTGCCCGAAGTCTTGCTCTGGAGTTTCCTGATGATTCGAAAATCTATGACTATGAAAATCAGTTTTTCTTCGGGAAAAGCCTCCTCGTGTGCCCAATCAAGCCAAATTCAGGTATTCAAAAAGTTTATCTCCCCGAAGGTGAGTGGTACGACTTTTTTACAGACCAGAAATACAAAGGCGGTCAGGAAGTCTATGTCCAAGACCAAAAAGAAGTACTTCCAATTTTTGTGAGAACAGGCGGAATTATTCTGGCTTCGGATATCGGAAATGAGGTTTTACAAGTTCATATATATCTTGGGGCAAACAAAAGCACATTTACCTTCTTTGACGACGACGGGGAAAGCATGATCGAAAAGGAAAACGTTGCGCTACGAACGTTTACCGTTGAAGGAAACACCCTGAGGGTCTCTCCACAAGAAGGGATGTATGAATCTTTGTTTCAGAAAATGCAGGTTTTTGTCCATGGAGATGATAGAGGTGATGAGGCTTTCCGCTGGATCGAACCGATCTCTAATTTTGATCCTTTTTATCAGCCTTCTGCTTTTCCTTTTGAGACTAAAGTGGAGGATTTTGGGGTTTACGACTTTAAGAAGGGAAGGATTCGTATTTATTTAGAAAAATATTCTCATTAAAAACCAAAAACAAGTGGAACAAGCGGCGCGTTCTTAACACAAAGAAATGTATTTTTTAGTTAGTACGCTAATGACGCAAAAAGAAGCTTGGATATACGGGTTCTGTTTTATCACACTTGGTATTCTGCAAGGCTACGCGTCTTCTTTTATCACTTTTTACCTCATTGCCATTATTTTAATCATTGTAGGGCTGTTTTGTGCCCTTTTCATTCTTTACACATTGGCTTTTAGCGAGCGCGAAAGCACCTTCACCCTCACGCAACTTTTGGGTTTTACGCTAACAGGATTTCTGTTAGGTATCACAATTTCTGATATCCGGGCGGCAAAACGGCTTAGTGTAGGTAATACAATCATTTCTGAGCTTGAAATGTATAAAGTTGAGCATGATAAGTACCCCGAAAGCCTAAAAGTCATACACCGTGACCAAGGAATCTATTGGTACAACACCGACTCAAAGGGGACAGATTTCCACCTTAGGTATCAGCAAGTCCATAGCTGGGCATCAAACGAATACTTAAGCTATAAAGGCAGATGGTTTACAGCGGACTAAACTTAGGGAGTAATGACTTCCCGCACCTCTCCGCTTAGGACGGCTTCGTAAACCGACTCGTACTGACCGGCAACCTTATCAATGGCAAACTCCTCGGCACGTTTCAGCGCGTTGGCTTTAAAGGTAGGCAGGTTCTCGTCTTTGAGAATGATAAGCGCATTTTTTACCATGTCATCTACGTCGCGCACATCGCTCATAAAGCCCGTTACCCCATGAATATTTAGCTCGGGCAATCCACCTGTATTACTCGAAATGACGGGGACTTCACAGGCCATGGCTTCAAGGGCAGCAAGTCCAAAGCTTTCTGTCTCGGAGGGCATCAGAAAAAGGTCAGCAATAGAAAGTACTTCTTCAATTTCGTTTAATGACCCCAAAAACCGGACATCATCCTGTGTGTCACAAGCGAGTTCTTGTTGGAGCAGCTTTTCGACTTTAGGGCGTTCTGGCCCGTCGCCAATCATCAAGAGCTTAGCGGGTATTTGTTTCCTGACCTGGCAAAAAATCCGTGCTACATCGTCCACGCGCTTTACCTTTCGGAAGTTAGACGTATGAACGAGTAATTTTTCTCCGTTAGGGCAAATGGCACGTTTAAAGTGATCTTTCTTTTGCTTCTGAAAACGCTCCAAGTCAATGAAGTTTGGTATCACCTGAATCGGAACAGTTACATTAAAATAATCGTAGGTGTCCTTACGAAGGCTATCCGAAACCGTGGTCACTGCATCAGACTCATTGATACTAAAGGCTACTACAGGCGAAAAACTCTTTTCTTTGCCTACTAGCGTAATATCTGTCCCGTGCAGGGTCGTCACAAAAGGCATCAGAATCCCCTCTGCTGCCAAAATCTGCTTTGCCATGTACGCTGCCGAGGCGTGTGGAATCGCATAGTGGGCATGAATCAAGTCCAAGCCCTCATCCTGTACGACCTGTACCATTTTGCTAGCCAAGGCCAGCTCGTAAGGCGGATACTTGAAAAGTGGATATGTGCGAATGTCCACCTGATGAAAAAAAAGGTTAGGCGAAAAGAAATCTAGCCTTGTGGGTTGGTCATAAGTAATAAAATGTACCTCATGACCACGTTTAGCAATATTTTTTCCGAGTTCCGTCGCCACTACGCCACTTCCCCCGTAGGTGGGATAACAAACGATTCCGATTTTCATAGGCTTTTAGACGTTCAGCTGTTCGAGTAGGGTCTCCGCACGGATTTCTGAGTGTGAAGTATGATAAGTTACCGTACCGTTTTGAAGTAAAAGTACTTGCGGCGACTCATGACGGACGGCAAATTCTTGCGCAACTTGATTCGATACATCCCGATAAGCAACTAAATCAAGCAAAAAAGGGCGAATCCCTGCCTCTTTTAAGGTATTGATTTGACGTTCCAGACGCGAAAGTGCCATACTACTAATGGAGCAGCGGGTGCTGTGCTTAAAAATCAGCACAGGCTGTCTGTTAGATTGCTCAATGATCTGGGCAAGCTGTGAGGCGGAATCGAGTGACTCCCAAGATGAGTCTTCGGTATTGGAGGAAAAGAGGTTTTTAAACATTGATTTATTAAGAATTCGTATATCATAGAACAGAAACTTTCTTCTTCTGTTTGATTCCAAACGAACAAAACGATTATGCTCACTACTCTGATCCATGAAGTAATTGCACTCACCAAGCAGACCGCAGCATTTATTCAAGCTGAGTACGAAGATTTTGATCGCGATCAAATTGAGGTCAAAAGCACTAACAGCTTGGTGTCTTACGTCGATAAAACGGCTGAAAAGCAGCTTGCAGCGGGCTTACGCGACCTACTGCCCGAGGCGGGCTTTGTTGCTGAAGAGGGGATCGGTACACCCAACTCCGAGGGCTACAACTGGATTATTGATCCGCTTGACGGAACAACCAACTTCGTACACGGGATTCCCACTTTTTCAATCAGTATTGCACTCACAGACCAGGATAATAATATTCTTTTAGGTGTTGTGCATGAGGTGATGCGTGACGAGGTGTTCCATGCCATCCAGAACGGTGGGGCGTTTCTTAATGCAAAGCCTATTGGTGTCTCAGATGCGGAAAACCTCAGCAAAGGCTTGGTCGCAACGGGCTTCCCTTATGCGAGTTTTGCACGGGTGGATGAGTATTTAGGTATCTTGAAGTCGTTTATGCAGCATTCTCACGGTATTCGACGCATCGGATCAGCGGCGGTGGACTTAGCGTATGTCGCCTGCGGCCGCTTTGAAGGCTTCTTTGAGTACGGACTAAACACCTGGGATGTAGCAGCAGGTATCCTATTGGTACGGGAAGCAGGCGGTAGGGTAACCGACTTTTCGGGGAATGACCAAGCTGTCAGCGGAAAGGAGATTCTGGCGACTTGTCCCGGTGTAAGGGAAGAAATGGAAGCCATTGTACGGAGAGAGAAGTAAGGATTGGATACAGTTATCCGTATTGCTTTTAGGAGTAACTAGAAAAAATGTAATTATACCACAACAAAGTACAATTATATACGTAAGTATAATGTGGTTATAACTCATACAAACTATTACATTACTTCTAATTTTTAATCTAAACCCCTATCGTATGAAAAAGTACGGCTTATTTGTTATTTTTGGGCTATGTCTTTGTGCTTGTGAGGGCGTAAAAAAAGATACTGAGAGTGTAAAAACGGTTACTGTCAAGGAAGTAGTCGAGCCAAGTGACTCCGTTGAAGAGGTATCCGAAGAAATTCCCGTATTAACGGACAATGCACGACAACCACAAACCCGCCCTGTTAAAGCTCCCGAGGTCAGTATTATGCCCCGTTTTTTAAAACAAAATGCCCCCCAAGAAGAAGTTTTTAGCTTACTGCCTAACAAAGTCAACTACATCACCTGTCTATATGGGACACGCATAGAGGTACCTAAAAATGCTTTCACTTTTCAGGACGGTAGCCCTGTAACTACGCCCGTAACCCTAAAAATCAAGGAATTTTACAATAAGTCAGATTACATTTTGAGTGGGCTAGCTACGCAAAGTGCGGAGGGAATGCTGGAAAGTGGGGGGATGCTCAACATTGAAGCGTATGCAGAAGGAAAACCCTTACAACTAGCTGAAGACAAAACAATCGGACTCGCCATGCCGCGCCAAAATACCGAAGTAGCAAGTAGCAACGAAATGTTTTTGTTTGCCTCTAATGAACCTGACCCACATACACCGCCCACTAACTGGCAACAAACACCCACGCCCATGCCTAGCGATGTATCTTACGCGCCCCCTAGTTTACGTTTTCATCAAGGAGGCCCGTCTAGTATATTAAATTATTACCGTGGCGAGTGGGAGATGCCTTATTATCAAATAGAATTTGTAGATGTTGATGCTTACTCGCTGGGTAAAGATATTTCGCACCTGCCACAATCAAGGCCGACACGTCCGCGCAAAATGACAGACTCCAAGGGCTTTGAAGACGTGATGACAAGTTGTGATGACTTTGATCTGCCGCAAACACCTGCGGACTATGAAAAAGATGGTGATAAGTTTACCGTGAACCGAGTAACAACTACGACTTCCTATTCTAGTTTCGGCGAGCCTATTTTTGAAAATTATGATACGGTACACTTTATTCTGGATGTACAGGCAGACCGTTATCTAGGAAACTGGTCACAGTCTATTCGTATCATAAAAGTACTGGATGGGTACGGCAAAGGCTTAGACCTTCCACTCAAAGATGTCTCGATTACCAAAAAGGGCGAGTTTCAGTTTGTCCCCAGAAGCATTCCCGGGATCGAAAATGTAGAATACGGACCAAGAGCACGCTATCAAAGAATCTCCCTAAAAAATGATACGTTCTCCTCCAGACCTAATAAACCGCTCGCCAAATACCTCCTTGAAGTAGGAAAGGCATGGCGTCAACATCAACGCCTACAAAAGATGAAAGAAAATGTCGTCGAACTCGAAAAAGAACCAAAATATGCAGGCATCGTCTTTTATGCCGTCATCAAGACGACAAAATACAAGCGTCGCCTTCGTGTTATGGATCAGATCAAAGACTACCACTACTTAATTATCTCGGATAAAGACCGAATTAAGTACTTAGCAAAAGAACATTCGATTTACAGACAGTTTGAACAGCCTTGGCACTGGACAAGCAATTACAATAACAACAGACGAATAGATAACGGGGACTTACTTCTTGACTTTAGATACACTGCAGGTAAGTCTATCGGTGATGCCTATTTAGCACAGGTTGGCACATTAGGCTGGATTAACTGCGACCGCTTCTACAAAATTCCAGAAGAGCAAAAGGCGAATCTGTTTGTACAGGCACGTGCCCCCGTTCGGATGATTTTTGAGAACATTAATGCGGTGCTTCAAGGTGCTGAAAGCGAGGAAAATAACTGGTCTTTTGAGAATGTTCCCAAAGATGCCTCTGTAATTCTTTTTAGTTTGGAAGAGGAGCAAGGAGAGCTTTGGCTAGCCCTGCGAAAAACGAGCATTGGGGAGCCGCAGACCCCACTCGAATACGAGTCCGTAACGAAGGAAGAGCTTAAAAGCCGCCTCCGTCTCTTAGATCAGGGAGAGGTAGTCGCCTTAGCGGAATAAAATAAGGGGAATAGTGTCTTAAATTTCTTTTTCTGAAGAGATTCATGTACTTTTGCCCCTCATTTCTTAAAAAGCAAATATCCATAAAATCATGAGCGATCAACTAATTCGCCTCGTATCGGAGCAATACGATGAAACCCGAAAGAAGCACCCTGACTTCCGCCCTGGTGATACCGTGAATGTTCACGTAAAAATTAAAGAGGGTAACAAAGAACGTATCCAGCAATTTCAGGGTACGGTCATGCAACGCCGTAATCGCAACTCTAATGGTGAGACGTTTACTGTTCGCAAGATCTCAAACGGCGTTGGCGTAGAGCGTATTTTTCCATTCTTGTCTCCTAACATTGACAAAATTGAGCTACTTCGTCGTGGTAAAGTGCGTCGGGCACGTTTATTCTATCTGCGTGGTAGAAAAGGAAAAGCTGCCAAGATCAAAGAAAAAATTTCGTAAGAACTTTGTCTTGTTTTTTGACCTCATTGTGTTTCCTAGCACGATGAGGTTTCTTTTTTGCCTATGCACCAGCTCCAACTCTCGGAAGGAAAGTCCGTTTTTTTGGCCTCAGATTTTCATCTGGGCTGGCCTTCTTTTGCCGAAAGTCAAGAGCGGGAGCGGAAAATTCTGCGTTGGATTGACTGCTGCCAAGAGCGTGCGGAGCTTTTTGTCTTTCTGGGCGATATTTTTGATTTCTGGTTTGAACACAAACACGTCATTCCCAAGGGGGGGACGCGTTTTTTGGGAAAAATCGCTGAGCTTACAGACAAAGGCATAGGGGTTGTTTTTTTTGTGGGTAACCATGATCTCTGGATGAGGGATTATTTCACCGAGGAGCTTGGTGTAACCGTTTTTCATCGGCCGCAGCAAGTACGCTGGAACGATACCGATCTTCTTCTCGCGCATGGGGATGGACTTGGCCCCGGTGACAGAAAATATAAGTTCGTCAAAAAGAATATTTTCCTTAATCCTGTCTTACTTTTCATCTTTGAACACCTCTGGCATCCTAACTGGGCGCTGGGTTTAGCGCATTATTGGTCTAACCACAGCAAATCACGCAATCAAGTGATCCTTTCACCTGAGGAACAGACTACCAAAATTAAACAGGCCTACGCGCACCCCGAAAACGAGTGGCTTTATAGTTATGCCCAGGAGACCGAGTCACAACAACATCATGATTATTACGTTTTTGGTCATAGACACATTCCATTGGATATGGAAGCTGCGCCAGACAGCCGATACGTCAACCTTGGCGAATGGTTAAACTTTTATACTTATGGAGAATTTGACGGAAAAAAACTTCACCTCAAGAAGTTTGAAGAGTAAAAAAGCCCTTCAAGGGAAGCAATGTTGGAAGTGGTCAAGGCCTCTCCTAGTCGTTGTTCTTTTGTTACACTCTTCTTTCCTCATTCAAGCCCAAGCCATCACTCGCCCCTGCCCAACGCCAAAGTCCGCCAAAATCAGCTTTACGGGTGAGGTCTATATGCTCACAGCCTCCAATGAGGTGCTTCAATTAGATACTCTAGGAAACATTGTCCGTCGTTACTCACCCAATCCACCCATAAATTTTGAACGCCTTCATTTCACAAATCAGTGGCAACTCTTCCTTTTTTCGCCCGAAAGCCAGCAAATTATTTATCTAGACCGCTTTTTAGTCCCGATTAACCGCTATGACCTGCCCTTTGACCTAGGTTTTGCTAGTCTGGCAGCACCTTCTGCCGACCAGACAATTTGGTTTTGGAATGAAACCGACCGTACCATTGTGCGTTACGATCCCCTTCGGTTCGAGGAATTGGTACGGATAAACTTAAATACATTTGACCCACCACAAGACGAAAATTACATTCCGCAACTTGAGGAAGTTCAAAATATCTTGCACTTCGGTTATGGCATCTACTTTTTATTCGATGCTTTAGGAAATGTACTCGAAAAAAAGACGCTAGACCTCACGAAGCCCTATCAAATTCTGGAAGAAAGTGTACTAGCCTTTGATCTGCAAACGCAGGCATTTACTGGCTTTGACTTTAAGTCAAGAACGAAAGTACAGTTCCCTTCGCCTGTCCCCAAAAAGCAGTTTGCCTTCGGACTCAAAGGGCACCATCGTGCTTGGCTTTGGGATGGTAAAAACGTACATATTTTCAAATAAAACTTTTAACTTCACAGTCAGTTTATTTACAAAATTGAATAGTTATGAACACACATTACATCGCAAAGTGCAGCACCGAAATTTTAGAACGTGAAGAGGTCGTTACCCTAGAACAAAAAACAAGTCAGTTGGTCGTATTTAATGATGATGTGAATACCTTCGACCATGTGATTAATACACTAATTGAGGTCTGTAAACACGATCAACTTCAAGCCGAACAATGTACGTTCATTATTCACTTTAAAGGCAAATGTACCGTCAAAACAGGGGAATATGAAGAGCTTGTTCCGATGCGCCACGCGATCACAGACCGTGGAATCTCTGCGGAAGTTTACACCGATTAATCAGCCCTAAATTCAGCTTTTCCTCATGGAGAATACGCTTTTTTATCTCTCGACCTGCAATACCTGCCAACGAATCATGGACGGGATTGGCGTAGTCAATACCAACCTAAAACAGCAAGATCTCAAAAAAGAACCGCTCACGGAAGCGCAAGTTGATGAGCTTGCCAAACTAGCGGGAAGCTACGAGGCTATTTTTACACGGCGTTCGCGGCAGTATCGGGCTTTGGGCTTACACGAGCTTGAATTGGCGGAGGCCGATTACAAAAAACACCTTTTGCAGCATTATTCGTTTCTAAAACGCCCCGTTTTTGTGATCGATGGCGAAATTTTTGTTGGAAATGCCAAAAAAAACGTCGAGTCGGTTGCCCAAAAGTTGTCCTGATGGGTTCTTTTGAAGCAAATACGCCACTGCCCGAGTCGTTCTACATAAGAGACGACGTAGTACAGATTTCCAAAGATTTGCTTGGAAAGTGGCTTTGGACGTTTCAAAACGGGGA
>CAZNAK010000037.1:0-11372 GCA_964570645.1 uncultured Cytophagales bacterium
CTTCGGGATCTTTATTGATGTCGACAATCGATTTGGAGGAGTTTACACCCGCCAAATGCTGAATCGCGCCCGAAATACCCACAGCAATGTAAAGGTTTGGACTAACTTTGATTCCCGTTTGTCCCACATGCTCGTGGTGAGGTCGCCAATCAAGGTCCGAAACAGGCTTAGAGCAAGCCGTTGCCGCCTCGATAGTTTTCGCGAGATCCTCGATCATTTGCCAGTTTTCGGGACTTTTCAATCCACGTCCTGCCGAAACAACGCGCTCTGCCTCAGGCAATAAGATATCCCCTTCCTGCTTCTTAACTTCTGTAATATTGATTTTGAAGTCAGCATCGCCGAAAGTTACATCGAATGCTTCCACATTTGCTGTGCCATCACCCGCTTCTGGCTGGAGGACGTTTTTCGTGATCGTAAATACCTTCTTAGCACCAGTTACTTTTACTTTTGCAATGGCTTTACCCGTATAAACACCGCGTTTTACGTGGACAGTTTCTCCTTCGCCTTCGGGTAAAGAGAGTACGTTTGCAACCACAGGTGCGTTTATTTTGATACCTACGCGTGGGGCTGCCGCATCTACCAACGAAGAACGGGGCATAACAACAAGTGTTGCTGAAGCTTTTTCGGCCGCCTGCGCAATCGCCGTTGCCGTTGCGGACACAGCACCTGCAAACAGACGCTCGTCGGTCGCTTTCAATACAGTAGCAACACCATATTTGCCTAATTCCGTAAGCTTCTCTTCCGCAATATCGGAGGTCACTAAAGCAGTTACGGCTGCACCATTAGCAGCTTTTGCAGCATAAGCGGCTGCTTCGATGGAAGATTTCTTAATCTCTCCCTGATCAGATTCAATATATACTAGAACGGACATAATGTTTTATTTTGAGTGTTTGTCAGTGATAAAATTGGTCTAAAATACTTTTGCTTCCTCTTTGAGCAAGCGCACAAGCTCATCAATATTACCTTCCTCGATAATGGTTACCTCTGAACGCGCTGGCGGCAGATCATAGTCCACTACTTCCACAGCACTTTCGGCCGCTATGGGTTCTACGACCTTGAGCGGCTTACGGCGTGCCTGCATAATACCACGCATATTTGGAATTTTCCACTCTGCGATAGGCTCTTGACAGCCTGCTACAAACGGTAATTCACACGTTAAGTATTCCTTACCTCCTTCTATTTCGCGTGTCATTTTTGCCGTCGTACCCTCAATATCTAAGGTCATGCAAGGTGTAATGGAAGGCCAACCTAACATTTCAGCGACCATCCCATGAACTTGGCTACCGTTGTGGTCACTTGCCTCACGTCCCATCAAGACCAAATTGTAATCATCTTGCTTTACAATCTCGGCAATTTGTTTAGCTACAAAGTACGCATCCGTAGGTTCTGCATTGACGCGAATAGCGTCATCGGCTCCAATAGCGAGAGCTTTACGGATAGTCTGCTCTGTATCTGCGGTTCCAATATTTAGAACCGTTATGTGTCCGCCGAGTTGCTCTTTTAATTCAACTGCACGGCCCAACGCATAATCATCGTAAGGTCCGATCACGAATTGAACACCTTCTTTCTTAAGTGTGTTACCATCAAACTCAATTTTTGCCGTTGTGTCAGGAACGTGCGATATACAAACAAGAATTTTCATAGGTTTTGATTTGTGTGTAAAACAAACTAGATTACGAATATACAATCTCTAAGCATAATCTGGTTGTTTTTTCCCTGAATAGTCGTTTGAACTATTAAGAATTTGTCCAAACAAAAAGTTTGATTTTATGAGTCCTATAGCACTAATTACCATGATTTCTATTCAACTACTTTTTACAGGCATGACAGGTTATTTCTTTTGGCTTGCCTTAACCACGAAGCCCAAGGCGGAAAAAGAAAATCAGTAGGCGTGCAACTAAAACCCTAAACGATTACGTTTCTCACTCACATATCATTTACTTTCTAATTAGATCTTTAAGAAATGACGGCTCAAATCCAAACCCAGATGGTTGCTCGGGAATTGGTTAATCCCTCTATTCCCCCGCTCAAAAATGCTGATCACGTCGGGAAAGCACTCGACTGGATGGCGGAATTTCAGGTACGACAATTACCCGTGATCGAAGACCAGCAGTTCCTGGGTATCATCAGCGAAGATGTTTTATTGGATGTAGCCACGCAAGAATCGCTGGTAGCGAGTTTACCCATCACACACGGTAGTGTTTTTGTGCATGAAGACGCACACTTCTATGAGATTTTGCGCCTTGCCGAGAGCCACCAACTAGAGATCATGACCGTTCTGGATGAAGAGGATCGATTCAAAGGACTGATTTCAATCAGAGATAGTGTGATGACATTTGCACGACTAATGGCTCTTCAAAATCCTGGAGGTATTTTGGTCTTGTTAATGAATTTCCGAGACTATACGCTGGCAGAGCTGGCGCGACTGGTCGAAGAGAATGGAGCAAAAATTCTTAGCGTTTACACCGAACCCGATGCCATGAACCCACAGCTTCTGCGCGTGACCCTCAAGATCAACCGCAATGAGACTGGACGCATCGCTGCTACGTTGGAACGCTTTGAGTACCGTATCATAGGACGCTACGAACAAGAGGTAAGCACTGATTGGGCGCAAGATCGCCTAGACTCTTTTCTTAAGTATCTTGAGTTGTGAAAAAAATCGCCATCCACACACGACCTTTTGAAGCGGAGCATATTCCATATATCAATCAGGTTTTAAGCCAGATCAAACAAGAAAAAATTCCCATTATTATCTCCCAGAGATTTGAGGAAGAACAGAATAAATGGGGGCTACGCATCGAACTAGAGGTCTTTCAGTCCAAAGAAGACCTAGAGGACGTGGACTTAATGTTGAGCATCGGGGGGGATGGGACGTTTTTGGAGTGTGTGACCTTGATTCAAGAACGTGAAATTCCCGTTTTGGGAATTAACTCAGGACGCTTGGGATTTTTAGCTACCACAGCATTGCATCAGATCAAACCTCACCTTGAGGCCTTGTTCAATAATTATTTCACTACGGAGCCGCGTACTTTGCTGGAATTTACGAGCAATAAACCTGAAATTTTTAAAGCTGCTCCCATCGCACTGAATGAGTTTGCCATCTTAAAGCGAGACTCTTCCTCTATGATTGTTGTTAACGCATATATTGACGGCGAGTTTTTAAACTCTTATTGGGCAGACGGGCTTATTTTATCTACACCAACAGGATCAACAGGATACTCGTTGAGTGTAGGTGGTCCTGTGGTCGTCCCCAATTCTGGAAATTTTATCATTGCCCCGATTAGTCCCCACAACCTTAACGTTCGCCCCCTGATTGTACCCGATACCAGCGTGATTGTTTTTGAGGTCACCGGACGAAGCGATAAATTTTTAGCTGTCTTGGACTCGCGCTACGAAAACGTCGATGCTACAATCCAAATCGCGGTCAAAAAAGCACCCTACAAAGCACATTTTGTGCGCCTTGAGCAAGAAACTTTTCTCAAAACCCTACGCCAAAAGCTGAACTGGGGTATGGATATTCGGAATTATCCAAAAGATTATTAGACACGTTTTTAAACAGATCAAATTGGATTACGTATTTTAAAGGTATGAAATCTTACCAAACGACGCTTTATTACCTCACCGCCAGCGGTGAACGTTATAATGGCAAGTTCAAAATCACGGCCAATGAAGTCATCTTTGAAGCCCAAATGCACCTTGCTAGCAGCGGTATTCAGGACGTGGAAGGAGAAATCCGAATAGCACGAGAAGACATCGCCGAACTCAAAGCCTTTCGGAATGCAATCATCTTCCATCGACTACGAATTGTCGAAAAAAACGGTACCGTACACGTTTTTGACCGTGGAATCTCTTCCTTTCGACCCATCCTGAAACGTCTGCGTACATGAATTACTCAGAAGCACTTGATTTTTTGTATCGTCAAATGCCTGTCTTTCAACACAAAGGAAGTGCAGCCTACAAGCCTGGTCTGGAACGAATTAAATACCTGTGCCAATACTTGGGTAACCCGCAAGATACGTTTAAGAGTATTCACGTTGCGGGCACGAACGGAAAAGGTTCGTCTGCACACATGCTGGCATCGGTCTTACAATCAGCTGGTTATCAGGTAGGGCTACATACCTCGCCCCATCTACATGAGTTTACCGAGCGACTGCGAGTAAGCGGACAAGAAGCCGAAAAAAAATGGGTCGCCGCATTTGTAACTAAACATCAATCTTTTCTGGCGGGGCTTAACGGATCATTTTTTGAGATTATCGTTGGGATGGCATTTCAGTATTTTGCTGAACAAAAAGTTGAATGGGCGGTCGTTGAAGTAGGGCTTGGTGGACGGCTTGATGCAACCAATATATTATCCCCCGAAGCCTGCCTCATTACACACATTGGCCAAGATCACGAAGCCATTTTGGGCGATACTTTACCGAAAATCGCCGCCGAAAAAGCAGGAATCATCAAACCAAATACGCCAGTCATACGAAGCGAAAAGCAGACGGAAGTGGAAGGCGTTTTTAGGCGTATTGCGAACGAAAAAAAGTCCGAACTTTTCTATGCTGACCCTGCCACAGAACTAAAAACCGACCTCGAAGGCGCGTACCAGAAACAGAATTTATTGGGCGTTCTCAAAACGTTGGAGGTCTTGAAAACTCGTAAAAAAATCACCCTCCGGAACGAAAACCTAAAAGAAGGCTTGCTTAATGTCCGCAAACAAACGGGCTTACGCGGGCGATGGGATATTTTACAAGAAAATCCTCGCGTAATTGCGGACGTAGCACATAACGTATCGGGCGTAAAGTCTGTCTTACAAAGTCTCAAAAACGCCGATCAAACACACTTCATCTTGGGCTTTTCGGCTGATAAGAACGTAGCCGAAATCTTACGCTTATTTCCCCCCGAATCAACATTCCATTTTACGACCTTCAGCAGTCCCCGTGCAATGCCCTTGGACACCCTAATCGAAAAAGCCAAAAACGCAGGACTAACAGGGAATACCTACACGGACGTAAACACAGCTTTAGCAAACGCTTTACGCCAAAAGGCAGGCGAAATCTGGGTATTAGGCAGCATTTTTTTGATTGCCGAACTTAAAGCGAGTAATTTCACACTATGAAAATACTGTTTGTCGCCCTTTGTAGTTTGCTGCTCGTGGGCTGCGTTCCCTCGTTAAAATCCATTGAAAAAAATCTGGATAAAACGGAGTTTACAAAAGCAAGAATCCAGCTCTTGAAGCGAGAAATCAAAATCGCTGTGGATCCGGGCGCGGCTTATCTGGAAGCGCGCTTCTTTGCCGACTCTGCAAACGCTAACTTTACGATCGACTCGGCGTATGTAAGCATCCAAAATGCGAAAGCGAGCCTCGAAATAGCGGAAGAAAGACAACAAAAAGAACTCAGCAAGCTATTCTGGGACAAAGAGATATTTTCTCGTTTTCAGAGGAGAATCGAAAGAGATGCCTTTCTTTTCTTCCTCGAACGCAATACGGAAGAGGGGTATCAGAATTTCCGAGACCGTTTTCCTGAAGCTCCCGAAACAGATGAGGCACGCAAACGTCAACATCGGCTTGCCTTTGCTGCCGCAGAACGCAAAAACACATACGCCGCCTTTCGGGGCTTCTTCCAGAAGTATCCCGAAGCCCAACAAGTTGAGGAGGCCAAAGCACGCTATGAAATCCTCTTGTTTCAAGCCAAAACTCAGGATAACAGCCTGAGTAGTTACGAAAAGTTTCTGAAACAGTATCCCGAGACACCCTACCGAAAACAAGTCGAGGAAAAAATCTACACACTTTTTGTCCGCGATGCAGAGATAAAAACGTACGAAGACTTTATTCGTCAATACCCCAAAAATCAGTTCATCGATCAGGCTTGGCAATGGCTTTGGTGGCTCACAACTAAAAAGGATAACTTTCCGCGCTTTTACCCCAATGCACCCAAAAAATTACGTTTCCATGAAATCGCCAACGCGCTCAAAACCCCCGTTTTTGCGTTCGGAGCAGATGAAAAGCTGGGGTTTCTGAGGCAAGACGGTCAAAAAATCCACGCTGCCGCATTTTTTAACACTTCAGAAAATCTACGCTGCGAGGGCAGTATGGGGAAAGGATGGTTACCTATCTTTTCGGAGGAAGGAAAACAAGGGGCAATCAGTTTGATGGGAGAAAAGCTGCTGGATGTTAAGTATGACTCGGTACTAGAAGTGGGGTCAGCGACCCTAAAAGCCTGCCTTAATGGAAGCTGTGACCTGTTACTCAAAAACGGAACGGTGGTTTCCGAGGGCGAATATGCCGATTTTCAGCCTTTGGAATCGGGCTTAGTTGCCTTTAAAAGGCATAAGCATTGGGGAGTTATTTCCCAAAATAACCGCTTGCTTCTGGAAGCAAAATACGATGCCATTACAAGTTTTGATGCCGATCATTTACTCTTACATCAAGGGCAAAGCACGGCGCTGGTCGGAAAGTCAGTACTGCTCCAAGAAAGAACAGCATTTGTCCCCACTTTTTGGCGCGACTCCGAATGGCACGCAAGCCATGAGTACTTTTTGGCACGGAAAAAAGGCAAATACTGGGGGGTACAACGAACGGACGGCTCGCAGGTGGTGGACTTTATCGCTGATCGCCTAGAAGAAACGCCAGAAGGTTGGGCGGTGCAAAAGGATGGGTACTGGTCTTTGTATAATTTTATGGGCAAGCAGATTTTTCTGGCAAGTGCCGACCGCCTCTTAATTGACGCGCAGGGATTTGGCGTTCGGGTAGCTGGAAAGTGGGGAGCCATTAGTCCAACTTACCGCACAACGATCAAACCTGAGTACGACTCACTGGTATTTATTAGAGGAAGGGGGGGCTTGCTGTTTAAAGGAAATCAAAAGTTTGTATTCTTTCAAGATCAGCCCGCTATTGAAGTCACAAAATACAACAGTTTTTCGATTCAGTTTTCGGACGAAACAGCCCCCTACTTAATCCTCGAAAATCGGGCGAAACGAAAAGGGGTATTGAATAAATCGGGGCAGGAAATTATCCCGTTTAAGTACGAAGATATTACGATTAGTGATGGGTATGCTGTTGTTACACGCTATCAAAAACGGGGCTTGGTACGGCTTTCGGATGGGAAAGAGGTTCTGAAACGAGAATACGACGGTCTGGTAGCAGGAGAAAATGGTTATTTTTCTCTTTTAAAGTCGCGCAAGTTTGGGATCTTTCACCCCGAAAAAGATCAATTTATCCCCCCACGTTATGAGGGACTACTTCAAGTGTTGGACACCTCAGGGCTATTTGTGGCAAAAGACGAAAAGCGCGGGCTTATCAATGAAAAGCGCGACGTAATTCTTCCTTTTCTTTACGATCAGATCGTACACTGGCAAAAAAATACAGCTTGGGTAAAACACCAAGAGCAGTGGTTTTTGAAAACTTGGAGTCCTACCGAAAAAAATCTAACCGGCCCGTTTGAGAGCGTCCGCTTTATCGTTTCCCAAGAAAGTACGGAACGCCTTGCTTTCCCTTATGGAGAAGGAAAAACACAGCTTTGGAGCAACCAACGCGGGCAGGTGGTCGCCTCAGCCTATGATGATCTTTGGAATATCGGAACAACGACACCTTTTTACTGGGCAGAACGCGCTTCCGAAGACGGCACCTACCAAGTGGACTACTTGGATAAAAACGGACAGCTCATCTTCTCACAGCTACTTTCGCAGGAACTTTATGAACGCATGGTCTGTGATTGAGGAAAACTAGCTTTTGCCATCAACTGAGATTTACACACGACTGAAAAGTTATCTATCTTTATCAAGCCGCTCGTGCACAAAGCCAGCAATACAATGCAACCCACTGTTTTTTCACTTCACTACCTGCCTTGCTTAGACTTCTTTGCTGAGTGGGTACGAGCAGATCGCGTTTTAATCGAAGCGCACGAAAGCTTTCAAAAGCAAACCTACCGCAACCGCTGTGATACCCTACAAACGAATAAAAAAATGCTACTTTCTATCCCTGTAAAGAAAGGCGCACAACAACAAAGCATTACAGAGGTTGACATCGACTATAAAAACGACTGGCATAACCTTCATTGGCGAAGCATAAAGTCGGCTTATGGAAGAACGCCTTTTTTTGAGTTTTATGCCGACGAATTTCGAGCAGCTTTTCAACAACCGCCTCAAAAGCTTTTTGATTTCAATCTAAAACTCCTGACAATTTGTCTGAAAGCCATAGGGATTCCAGCAAAGTTTGAACAAACTACGGCTTTTCAATACGAATATCCCGACGCATTGGATCTTCGCTCCGCAATTTCTCCAAAAAAAACTGACAGATTTTCATACGTTCCATACTGGCAAGTATTTGGTAATAAATTTATCGCAAATTTGAGTATTTTAGACTTACTTTTCAACAAAGGCCCCGAAACGAAACAACATTTGTTACAAGCCGTTTTACTAAAGTAGTATCGTATTTGAGAAGTTGTTTCTAGCATTAAACGAATTAATCTAGTTTGGCTTTTTAGTTCGAGGCTAAAAATTAACAGAGACAAAGAATCATTTGCTTATCCTTGACTTTTTCAATAGATTTAGAGGATCTACGGAGGAGTGCAGGGTTGAGAATAAAACAAGGATATGGACAAAAATAATATGGAGGCAAAGTTTTCCAACCAAGTCAAGGAGGTACTCTCGTTAAGTCGAGAGGAAGCAATCCGACTGGGGCATGATTACATCGGTACAGAACATTTATTACTCGGCATGATTCGAGAGGCTGAGGGTGTGGCACTCGATGTTTTGCGAAAGCTCGATGTCTCACTCGAAGAACTCAAGTTTGAACTTGAGCGTGCCACACGGGGCAACATCACGCACAACATGCGTAACTTAAATAACATTCCACTTACGCCACAGTCAGAGAAGGTTCTGAAAATCACGTATTTAGAAGCACGTATTTTTAAGGCTAAACTGATTGGTACAGAGCATTTGTTACTCTCAATTCTTAGAGAGGAAGATAATCTGGCTATGCAGGTGTTGGATAAATTCAGTGTCAGCTACGAGGTAGTACGCGAGATGCTTGAGTATCACTCCGACCGACCAATTACAAATGCACGCGACGAGGATGACGATGATGACGCAGCAAGTGTTTATGGCGGTGGTGGCCGAGGACGCGACACAGGCGGAAGCAGTGGCTCTGGAGGTAAAGAGAAGTCACGCACGCCAGTTTTGGATAATTTCGGTCGTGATTTGACCAAATATGCAGAAGAGGATCGCCTTGACCCGATTGTAGGACGTGAAAAGGAAATCGAACGCGTTGCACAGGTGTTAAGTCGTCGGAAAAAAAATAATCCTGTACTTATTGGTGAACCAGGTGTAGGTAAAACTGCGATTGCTGAGGGGCTTGCCCTCCGAATTGTTCAAAAGAAAGTTTCGCGAATTTTGTTCGGAAAGCGCGTAATGACACTGGATTTGGCTTCGCTTGTAGCGGGCACAAAGTACAGAGGTCAGTTTGAGGAACGCATGAAGGCGGTAATGAACGAACTCGAAAAAAATACGGACATTATCCTCTTTATTGATGAGCTGCACACTATCGTAGGTGCGGGGGGTGCATCAGGGTCTTTGGATGCTTCAAATATGTTCAAGCCTGCCTTGGCGCGTGGTGACATTCAATGTATCGGAGCAACAACTTTGGACGAATATCGTCAATACATCGAGAAAGACGGTGCTTTAGCGCGACGTTTTCAAATGGTAATGGTCGATCCGACTACCCCTGAGCAAACGATCAAGATCTTGAATAATATCAAGGAGAAGTACGAGGAACATCATCACGTAGCGTACGACGAAGAGGCGATTAAAGCCTGTGTCAACCTTTCAGAGCGGTATATTTCAGATCGCTTTCTGCCTGATAAAGCGATTGATGTCATGGACGAAGCAGGCGCACGAGTGCACATCAACAACATTCATGTCCCTGACGAGATCATAAAGTTTGAGGAGGAGATTGAAGAGGTGAAGGCAGAGAAAAATGAGGTGGTCAAAAGCCAACAGTACGAGAAAGCAGCCCAACTCCGAGATCGTGAGAAAAAACTCATCGAAAAACTTGAAGAAGCAAAGCATAAATGGGAACACGAGGCACGTGAGAAAGTATATCCCGTGAATGAGGACAACATCGCTGAGGTGATCGCCATGGTGACGGGCGTACCCGTGAAGCGCGTAGCCCAAAACGAAGGCGAAAAACTTCTGGCTATGCGTGAAGAGCTTAAAGGCTCGGTCATTGGTCAGGACGATGCGATTGACAAACTTGCGCGTGCCATTCAGCGTACCCGCGTGGGGCTGAAAGACCCCAACAAACCGATTGGTACCTTCATGTTCCTCGGACCAACAGGGGTAGGTAAAACCGAACTTGCTAAGGTTTTGGCAAAATACCTCTTTGACCGTGAGGACGCGCTGGTACGAATCGACATGAGTGAGTACATGGAGAAATTCTCTGTTTCCCGGCTCGTTGGTGCGCCTCCAGGTTACGTAGGATACGAAGAAGGTGGGCAGCTAACCGAGAAAATTCGCCGCAAGCCATACAGTGTGGTATTGTTGGATGAAATCGAGAAAGCACACCCGGATGTATTTAATATTTTGTTGCAAGTCCTTGATGACGGAATCTTAACCGATGGTTTGGGTAGGCGTGTGGACTTCCGTAACACGATCATCATCATGACCTCAAATATTGGAGTCAAGAAGTTGAAGGACTTTGGCACTGGCGTTGGATTCTCCACGCAGTCTAAGCGCGATACTATCGACGACTTTATGAAAGGAACAATTCAGAAAGCACTGAAAAATGCCTTTTCACCAGAGTTCTTGAATCGTCTTGACGATGTGATCGTCTTTAACTCGTTGGAGCGTGAGGATATTCACAAAATTATTGACATCTCGCTCAAGAAGCTCTTTGACCGTATCAATAAGTTAGGATACGAAATTGAGCTTACCGAAGCAGCAAAAGACTTCTTGTCAGACAAAGGCTTTGATCCACAGTACGGGGCACGACCACTCAATCGGGCTATCCAGAAATATCTGGAAGATCCGTTAGCAGAGGAGCTTCTAAAGAAAACGGTTGAAGAGGGAGACCTCATCAAAATCGACCACAAAGAAGGTGAAGAAACCGTTATTATCGAGGTTGAAAAAGCAAGTACAGAAGCTTAAAAACAGCAAATCCCCATGAGAGTACACTCTTGTGGGGATTTTTTTATCTTTAATAGACCTTACCACGATAGTTTTTTAGCCCCCATCCTACCCTTCCCCCCAAAAGGAGAAGGAACCTATCGTTGTTCAAAAAAAACAATCGTAAATAACTGATAAATAGTACTAAAATAAACATTATTTGCGTCTGGTAGCTTAAAAACGATGGCACGAACCCCACCGCCTTACCCAGAACTTATCAAGGA
>CAZNAK010000038.1:0-11301 GCA_964570645.1 uncultured Cytophagales bacterium
ATTGCCACCACATCTGCTGAGCCGATGAATTCAAGCTCCTTTTTTATCTCCTCCCTCGTTTTTGCGGGTGAGTTTTTTTGCATTACATTAATATAGTGTATTGTCGGCAAAGCCATACGATCACTACAAGATACTTTTACTTTCTTGCTATTATTATCCAGGTATCTTCTATGCGAGTGACTTTGAACTGCATCAGTAGCAGACCTTCCTTGAGTTCGTCTATTTTATCGCGGCTGACCGTCTGAGGCAGGCTCACCAAAATATAGCGTTTAGCAATACGTACCAACTCTCCAAACGCAAGTTTCAAGTCCTCTACCAGTGCGAGTGCCTGCACACAGGTAGCCACATCAAATTGATTGCTGCGTAAATTTGCCATTTTTAGGGGGTCGGTCTCGCGCGCTTTAATTTGTCTAACTCCACCGCGCGCTAAGGCTTCAATGTGCGCTCGCCATTGGTTGGAAATCTCCAAACTCGTAACGGGTAAAAACGGCAAGGCATTGACAAGATGCCAAAGGAAGCCCGTTCTTTGCTCATCGGCGCTCAAGTCAGCCAGATGATCGGGTTGAACGGCTAAAAGAACTTGCAGAATCTCCTTAATTACCTCGCTCATAGGAGGCATTTTCAAAAAATCAGTATCTAAGTCCTCTCGCTGCTTCCCGATTCGCACAAGGTCATTTTGTTCCACGAGGGTAAGGTCCGCAAGATTTTTACTAAATAACGGATCATCAGGAAATTGTTCGGCAAGTTGTCCGCGTACCCAAGCAGCGGACAGGCGGGTATGGTAGCTTCGGTCTTTGGTTAACATAGCAGTATTTTGGTCGTGTATATTTTTGGCGGAATATACAAAAACGATTTTTAGAGTGAAATAATCCCTTCGACACTTGCGGCGGCCTCGTATTTTTGGATTACCGCTTCTGCGGATTCCATTTTTACACGGATTGTCATGCTGGTGTAGCTGTTTTTAGAAGACTCTTTGAGCGTAATTTCGGCAGAGTCGTTAAAGAGGCTGCGCAAGAAGTCGAGTTTTTCCTCGTCGCTCTTTACGATAAACTTAAAAGTGTAAGTAGCAGGGAAGTTATGACTGTCTTTGAGTCGAAAATGTAGGGTACGGCGAAAATCAGCGTTCATAATTTTTTACCTACAAAAGTAAAGCGAAAAACGGAGAATTGCATCATGCTGACCCCAAAGGTCGTTAAGTTCCCCTTTCTCCAGCCCCGCAAAGATCTTCTACCTTTTGTAATAAAGGAGCTGGGAAAGCTATGGGGCAACGCCCTATGCTTTATTACGTATTCGTGGGCTGGTTCAAGCGTTGTTTGATACGTCGTACGAATATGCTGGTTTTTTTGTTGAAGCCTTTCAGGATGTTCAGGTAATTATTGTAGGCTAGTATGAAGTGCAAAGCAGCGCGATTCCTAAAGTCTAGAGTTGTAGTGTATTCGCCAAAGGCTCGGACGGCAGCCGAGTCCCTTTCTTGTAGCAAAGAGCCAGCAAACCAGCTATAACTTTTCTAATTGGAGAGGTTTCCCAGCACATCGTCATAAATTTCAGCTTTCAACCGCCCTAACAGTGCCTCAGTGGAAGTATGAAACTCGATGATTTCTGAGGTAAGCGAGTCGCTCACACGGTTATCCGTAACTTGGCGGAGCTGCTGGATACCCCTTTGCTCCAGGGTAATTAGCCTTACTCGCGAGATAATTGAACAGGCGGTGCAACTGTCCACGTCTTCCTGTGTCATTTTATTACGTATAACGCGTTTAAAAATAGGCTCGCGTGACTCGTAAAAAGCAATCGCACGGTGTGCCTATAGGCTATCGGCGATCATTTCCTGCATCACGATCTGTAAGGTACTATTGATTTCTGCTGCCTGTTTGCGCTGGTCGTTCCAGTTGTTAAGGGTTACGGCGATAAGTACTCCGATTACGCCCAGCACAATCTCGCCAGCGGCATAAGCTAAATATCTTCCTACCTGATTATTTTTTATGGCATGACGCTTTAGTAGGCGTAGTATTCTGAGCATATTCGATGTGCTTTTCTCTTTACAGGATAATACGCCCATAAAAAGCAGTATTTGTACAGACTGCTATATGCCTTTGTTGGAGAGGTAAAGCCTTCCCGTGCTACACTTTCTCTAGCTTCAATACCACTTTTTTGCCTTCTACCTCCAACTCTTCAGCCGAGGTAACAGCCTCTACCAAGTCCAAGGACAAGGCCTGCGTCTCTTGGCAGATATAATCTTTGTGACTCGCTAGGGCAGCTTGCAGCCATTCTCCGTTTTTCTGCACTTGCAGTGTGATTTTATCTTGTACATCAAGGTTTTTTTGCTTACGGAGGTTCTGAACGCGGTTCACGAGGTCACGCGCAAAGCCCTCCTGTTCAAGGGCTTCGTTTAGGGTAATGTCTAGGGCTACCGTCAGGTTTCCTTCCGAAGCTACTAACCATCCTGGAATATCTGCCGAACTGATCTCAACATCTGCTGCTGTCAGTGTTACGGGAGAGCCTTCAAGCTCAAAAGTAAACGCGCCTTTTTCTAAAGCACGGATTTCCTCTTGCCCAAACTTCCCAATCGCTGCCGAAAGTGCTCTCATCTGCTTACCAAACTGTTTGCCAAGCTTTTTGAAGTTTGGCTTGACTTTTTTGACCAAGATATCCGAATCTTCTCCTACGTATTCGAGTTCCTTGACATTAACTTCGTTGAGAATCAGATCCCGAACGCCATCGAGTCGGTTTTGCATTGCCTCATCCAGAATCGGAATGAGCACTTTTTGCAGTGGTTGGCGTACGCGAATTTTCTCGCGTTTGCGCAACGAGTGAATCAAAGAAGAGGCTTTTTGTGCCAAATCCATACGTGCTTCCAGCTCTACGTCGATGCTTGCCGTCACAGCTTCGGGGAAGTCTGCCAGATGCACCGAGACTAGCTCACCTTCTTTGGCCTGTTTGAGGTTACGGTATAGCCAGTCACCATAAAACGGCGCAATCGGTGCCATCAACAGCGATATGGTTTCAAGACATCGGTAAAGTGTTTCGTAAGCCGCTGCCTTGTCTTCGTTAAATTCTGCCAGCCAGTAACGTTTACGGTTTAGGCGGACGTACCAGTTACTCAGGTCGTCGTTGACAAAATCCTGCATTGCACGAGCAGCTTTTGTCGGCTCATAGTCAGTGTAGCACTCGTCCACAAATTTTACGAGGCTATTGAGCTTCGAGATGATCCAGCGATCACTTTCGGTGAGCGCGCCCTGAGAAACCGGTTTTTCAGGGTCAAATTGATAGTTATCCAGATTGGCGTAAAGCGCGAAGAAGGCGTAGGTGTTTTGTAGTGTCCCGAAGAACTTACGCTGCGTCTCTACGACACCATCAAAATCAAAGCGTAGGTTATCCCACGGCGAGGCGTTAGAAACCATATACCAACGGATCGGATCTACGCCGTATTTATCCAAGGCTTTGAATGGATCTACGGCATTACCTCTTGACTTAGACATCTTTTGTCCGTGCTTGTCTAGCACCAGCCCGTTGGAAACAACATTTTTGTAGGCTACGGAGTCAAAAACAAGCGTCCCGATGGCATGGAGCGTAAAGAACCAGCCCCGTGTTTGATCTACCCCTTCAGCAATAAAGTCGGCAGGGTAATTCTTCTTGAATATTTCTTCGTTCTCGAACGGAAAATGCCATTGTGCGTACGGCATTGCTCCAGAGTCAAACCATACGTCAATTAAGTCCGATTCTCGCTGTAAGGTCTTGCCGTTGCGGACAAGCGTAATGCGATCAACGGACGGACGGTGTAAATCGGCATCTCCTGCTTCAATTTCTGCGATAAACTCTGTATTCGCGGTTTTCTCTTTTTCGGAAAGCAGCCCCGAATTGTTGGCGGCTTCGAGTTCTGTTTGCAGCTCTTTAAGGGAGCCAACACAGACTTCTTCTGAGGCATCTTCACTGCGCCAAATCGGGAGTGGTGTTCCCCAAAAACGTGATCGGGAGAGGTTCCAATCAACGAGGTTTTCGAGCCAATTACCAAAACGCCCCTCACCCGTTGATTTCGGCTTCCAGTTGATGGTTTTATTGAGCTCCACCAAACGCGGCTTGAGTGCCGTCGTGCGCACAAACCAAGAGTCCATTGGGTAATAGAGTATGGGTTTGTCTGTTCGCCAACAGTGTGGGTAATTGTGTTCGTATTTTTTGACCTCAAAGGCACGGTTACGCTCCTTGAGTTGGATGGCAATTTTTACGTCCGTTGACTTAAAGTCTGGATCGGTGAGCACCTCGGCGGCTTCATATTCTGCTTTCACATACATTTGGGCAAAGTCGGTTACTTCCTTCACGAACCGTCCTTGTTTATCGACCAAAGGAGCTTCTTTCCCATTTTCGTCCGTAACCGTAATCGGCGGAACACCGTATCGGTCTGCGGCACGTTTGTCATCTGCGCCGAAGGTCGGTGCCGCATGCACGATTCCTGTACCCTCTTCTGTGGTCACGAAGTCGTCTTCAATGACTTTAAAGGCGTTTTCTTGACCGAACTTTGGTTGTACGTACGGAAATAGTTGCTCGTATTCTGTCCCTACCAATACCTCACCTTTGAAGGTCTCGATAATTGTGTAAGGATGCTTTTTGGCGTGCTTTTCTTCGTCATACTCGCTGGCAGGGACATAGCTTTTGGCCGGAAAAAGTCGCCCGATGGCAGACTTTGCCAGAATTACGTTGATTGGCTGCTTGGTATATTGGTTGTGCGTTTCAATCCTGACGTAATCAATATTCCTGTTAACGACTAAGCAAGTATTAGAGGGAAGTGTCCATGGCGTGGTGGTCCAGGCGAGGAAAAAGTCATTGTCGGTGCCTTTGATCTTGAATTGTGCCGTGATCGAAGTGTCCTTTACCTCGCGGTAGCAGCCCGGTTGGTTCAGTTCGTGCGAGCTTAGCCCTGTTCCTGCCTTGGGGGAGTAGGGCTGAATGGTGTATCCTTTATAAAGCAGGCCCTTATCGTAGAGCTTTTTGAGGAGGTGCCAAAGCGTCTCCATGTAGTCTGTTTCGTAGGTCACGTATGGGGCCTCCATATCGATCCAGTACCCCATTTTTTCGGTCAAATCTTCCCAGATGGTTTTGTAGCGCATCACGGCTTCACGGCATTTTTGGTTGTATTCCTCAACCGAAATCTCTTTTCCGATAGCTTCTTTATTGATGCCAAGTTCTTTTTCAACTTGTAACTCTACGGGCAAACCGTGGGTATCCCAGCCGCCTTTTCGATTGACCTGAAAGCCTTTGAGCGTTTTGTAACGGCAAAAAATATCCTTGATTGTTCGTGCGATAACGTGATGAATACCCGGTAAGCCATTAGCGGAAGGTGGTCCTTCGTAGAAAGTAAATGTAGGGCTTCCTTCGCGGTGCGTTACGGAAGTACGAAAAACGTCGTGCTGCTTCCAAAACTGCCCGATGTTTTCGGCGATTTGTGCGTAATGGGTGGATTTTGGTTCAGGATATGCCATAAAATATGCTGGACTTGATATGAAAAAGCAAAGATACGGAAATTTAGTAGCTAAAGAAAGGATATTTGGCAGCGTGCTTTAAAGCGTATTTTTCGGGTTCATTTACCAAAAAAAGAGTACTTTTGCACGGCCATCCTTGATACCTTTTTATGAGTCTTAAAAAACAATTTCTGAAGAGCAAACCAGTTTGTAAAGTCACTTTCCGCGTGGATAGTGAGCAAGCTCCTGAGGCAAAGACAGTTCATGTCGTAGGTGATTTTAACGGCTGGGACACGACCGCTACGCCACTTAAACCCCTCAAGAGTGGTGATTTCAAGATCACCCTTGATCTCGAAACTGAAAAAAGCTATGCCTTTCGTTACGTCGTAGATGGCAAAACGTGGCTCAACGAGGACGAAGCCGACGCACAGGTCAACAATGGCGTGACCAATGACCTTAATTCGGTTATTGAACTTTAGCACCTTGCTTTTGGCTCTCTTTTTCTTTCCAGCTTTGGTAGCCTTTCGGGTTTGAAGCGGTAGCAGTTACTCCAGCCTTACGCCGAGCAGAATCACATCATCAATTTGGTGTCCATCGCCCTTCCACTTGTCAAAGGTCTTTGCGAGCAGGTCGTGTTGTTCTCTGACGGGCTTTTTGTACAGTTGGTAAAGCTGCTCATGGAGGTTTTTGAGCATAAACTTACGATCCTTCGGACCGCCAAACTGATCTTGGAAGCCGTCAGAAAATAGATAAAGCATTATTGGGCTGTCTGCAAAGCTGCGTGTGTGCTTATCAAAAATACGGGTAATTTCCATCTGCTCACCTCCAATTGGAACGCGGTTTCCTCTGATCGTATGTACTTCTCCATTTTGGACATAAATGAGCGGGTTTTTTGCCCCTGCAAATTCTAGCGTTTTGTTATCAAAGTCGATGACAACCAGCGAAATATCCATACCATCTCGGTTCTGGTTATCTGCTTGGTTGAGTGACCGGCGCACCTCAACGTGTAGGCGCGTGAGGATCTCCCCCGCATCAAACACCTTTTCCCATCTACAATATAACCCAAAAGCTCATTGCCGACCATGGACATAAACGCTCCCGGTACCCCATGCAGTCAACGACCGCCAAGACATAACGATTACGGTCTGGCTGTGCGTTGCTTATCCAATAAAAGTCCCCAGAGATAACATTGCAGGGGCGGAAAAAATTTGATCTTGCTTGGCTCTAAGTGTTTCATTCACTATTTCTGTCTCTTCTTTTTGCGTAGAAAGCTGTGCCGTTTGTACGTGTACCGATCCAAAGCCTTTGATCCTCGGCTTGCCAGATCGCCTCACTATCTAGCTTCTTGGTGCTGTCGTCCTAAAAGCCTTAAATACGGCTCCTAGGTGGTTGATCATGTCAGAAGCTAGCATGGCTTCCTGACCATAGCGTTCAGCCGTAAAGTCTCCAGCCATTCCATGTAAGTAAGTACCCAGTAAGACGGACTCCGCTGCGGTGTAGCCTTGCGCGAGTAGCCCTGTAAGCAATCCTGCCAAAACGTCGCCAGTGCCCCCCGTTGACATTCCAGCGTTTCCTACTTCATGGTTAAACCATACTGTGCCGTCAGGGAAGGCAACGCGGGAATATGCCCCTTTAAAGAGTACGTAAACGCTATGCTTTTGGGCGAGTTTACGTTGCATTTCCATTGCCTGATATGCCGAATCCGCTCCCCCGACCAAGCGTTCAAACTCTCTTGGGTGGGGCGTAAGTATGCTGTTTTTGGGAATGTACTGCCACCAATCTGGATTTTGTGCCAATAAATTGAGCGCGTCGGCATCCAAAACCAGTGGTTGGGTGGTGTGTTGGAGGAGGTGTAGGAGTACTTCTTTCGCCGAGTCATCCTGCCCCAGTCCGCACCCAACCCCGATGGCTTTATAGTCGGAGAAATCATCAGGAAATTTGGTATCTACCATTGCTTCGGGCACTGAAATCTGCATAATAGCATAACCTACCTCTGGTATAAGTGCTGTTGTTAGGCCCACACCCGAACGCAAGCAGGCTTTTGTGGCAAGTACCGCCGCGCCCATTTTACCGTAGCTGCCTGCTACAATCAGCGCATGACCGTGCGTACCTTTGTGGGAAACTTTGGAACGTTTACGGAGTAATGACTTCACTTTTCTGGCTGTTAGTACGTGGAAAGGTGAATCCACGGACCCCAAAAAATCGGGGTGTAAGCCAATGGGTAAAACATAAAAATCACCCACAAACGAATGGTTTGCGTCAAACAGCATGGCTAGCTTGGGGCGTTCAAAGGTCAGGGTGCAGTCAGCTTTAACCACATAGTTGAGTGGATTATCGGAATTATCCTCCGTGAATAAGCCCGAGGGCATATCTATCGAGATAGTACGCCCCTTAGAGGCATTCATCCAACGGACAGCGGTAGCGATAAGCCCTTTCTCGACAGGTCTACTTAATCCTGAGCCAAAGATTGCATCAACGAGTAATGCGTTTTTGGGTAATTTGGGGAACTCACTATTTGGTAATATCTCGTGTACACGAACGTGTGTATTTTCGAGGCGTTGCAGGTTTTTTTGTGCATCCTCAGAAAGTTTATCCGAAAAGCGTAGAAGAAAGACTTCAATCGGCATATTAGTTTCTTCACAGAGTAATCTGGCTAGTGCCATCCCGTCTCCGCCGTTATTTCCTACACCGCAAACGATCCCGATAAACGATGCCTCATTGATAAACAAAAGTGCTAACATTTTGTCTTTGAGAACCCTGACGGCTCGCTCCATCAAGTCAAGGGAAGAGATAGGTTCGTGCGTGATGGTAAACTGATCGGCGGCGCGTGTTTGGGAGGCAGTTAGTAGTTTCATACTCAAAAAACGATAAATAATGCTCTTAGTTTATTTACATGGCTTTAATAGCGACGGACACGGTCCAAAATACTACGCACTTCGTAACCATTTTCGTACTTTTGATGTCCTTTCTCCTGACCTTCCGGCTGATCCTGAGGGCGTAATTGCACTCTTAGATAGCCTCCACCAACAAACGCAGGAGCCTGTTTATCTGATTGGGACATCGCTTGGGGCATTTTATGCTTATTATTATCATAGCATTTCGGGCTACCCTGTCTTTTTGTTTAACCCTTCTTTGCGCCCTCACGAAACGCTTGCACGGAGAACGGGCGAATACCAAACGTACAGTAAACGTCGCAATTACAGCTTCACGAGTGAGTACCTCACAACTTTGGAGCAAATGACCCAAAGGGCGGATGCTAATCATCGTCCTGAGTTGCTTCATTTTTTTCTGGCAAAAGACGACGAGCTACTTGATCTTGAGGATATTCCCGAGCGTTTTGGTAAGGCCAGCTTTTTGAACTGGTATAGTAAGGCGGGGCATAAATTTTCCCGTTTTGAGGAGGTCGTTCCTGAGCTAGCCAGCTTAATTGAATCCGCTGCGGGGGACTTCCATCATCACTTAGAGTAGTTCAAGCAAAAGCGTCTTCTAAAGAGAGCGAAAAGCCTTTAAGAAGTTTTGATTTGACTTCGGTATTACCTTCTGGTGAGGCAACGGAGAACGTTCGGTATTTCTTGATGTCCAGTAGTAGGATCGGGCATAAGGTGAATTTTGTAGTCAACAAGTTCGATTTTTACAGTAAGGTTAGGCGGAAAAAGACGCTCGTCGTCTAGCTCCTCGGCTGTCCACTCTTTTTCCGCTGGAAAGTGTGCAAGAACACGCTCTATATCTTCCACTGCGTAACTATCCTTTTCCTCATAAAGCCTTGGCATTAGATACGCTTCCACCATACGCACAATATGTTGCTGCTTTTCGGGGTTTAGTGATTTTATTTTCTCAAGTAACTCCATATTCAAAGATAAGAAAAATGGAATGGAACAAATCTCACGCGCTTACGTTTTGGGATTATGAAAAGAATATTCTTCGTACTTGTTGTGTTTGCTAACCTTTGGGGGTGTCAGCAGGAGAATCCTGCTAAAGTTCAAGCGGATGAGAAGCCTTACTTTGACCTTCGTGGGCTGATTGAAAGCGAGCAGGAACGCCTTCAAGACCAGAATCCAAGCGTAGAAAAAACCGTCGTACACAACGGGAAAGAGGAGAAAGAGACGCTCCAAATCAAAGACTGGTCGCAGGAATTACAGCTTTTTTTAGAGGCAGATATTAATAAACCTGTCCTTCGTGATAGCTATCAAACGCAAAAAGAAGCCAACAAAACAACCTATCTTGCCAAAGAAGGTGAGTTAATGGTACAAAAGATGGAAATCACAAAGGGTGTTGCAGGTACCGAAATTTTTGTCCTTTACCGAATAGAAAGCCGTGTCTTTGAGGTCTTTCAGGAGCTTCGGCTAACCCTTGATGGGCAGGATCAGATTAAGTCCTACCGCATTGAGGAAAAGCAAAACCTGATACTTCAAGGTCAGGAGCAGTATATCATTGAAGGCAAGGTTTTGTAAAAACTGACTTTGATTACCGATTTTATCCGTAATTTTACGGTAAACTTTATTGAAAATGGAGGAAAATATCTACGAGAGTTACGAAACCGTTGTCGGTCTGGAGGTGCATGCACAACTGCTTACCCAAAGCAAAGCCTACAACACCGACTCTACCGAGTACGGCCAACTTCCCAACACCAACATTAGTGTCATTACGCTCGCCCATCCCGGGACACTCCCCAAGCTAAACAGCCGTGTGGTTGATTACGCTATCAAAATGGGGCTGGCACTTGACTGTGAGATCACGCAGTACAATATTTTTGACCGCAAAAATTATTTCTATCCTGACCTTCCGAAAGGCTATCAAATCACGCAGGATAAGACCCCAATTTGTCGTAACGGAAAAATTACGGTAAAGACCGCCTCGGGAGATGAAAAGTTTATTGGCATTACGCGCATTCACATGGAGGAAGATGCGGGGAAGTCACTTCACCTAGAAGGCTCCGAAGAATCTCTCATTGACCTAAACCGAGCGGGCGTTCCACTTATCGAAATCGTGACCGAACCCGATATTCGTACTCCCGAACAAGCTCAGGCATACCTCCAAGAGATTCGTCGTTTGGTACGCTATCTGGGTATCTGTGACGGCAATATGGAAGAGGGTTCCATGCGTTGTGATGCTAATATCTCGGTACGTAAAAAAGGAGATACGAAATTTGGACAACGCGTGGAGGTCAAAAACATGAACTCCACACGTAACGTCATGCGGGCTATTGAGTTTGAGGTTAAGCGTCAGATCGACCTCATTGAAGCAGGCGGAACTGTGGAGGGCGAAACACGCAACTTTGATGCACCTACGGGAGTTACTACGCCGCTCCGGATGAAAGAAACGATGAACGATTATCGGTATTTTCCTGAGCCAGACCTTCAGCCTCTGGAAGTTACTGAAAGTTATATTGCCTCTATCCGTGCCCAAATGCCAAGCCTTCCTGCCGAACTTCGTGCCAAATTTGTCCGTGAGTATGGCTTGCCAGAGTACGATGCCAATGTCATTGTGGACGATAAAGCCACTGCGCTTTACTTTGAAGAGCTTTGTACGCAAACGGCACATTACAAGGCTGCTTCCAACTGGGTTATGGGACCGATAAAAAGTTACCTCAACGATCTGACCCTACCGATGGAGCAGTTTTCACTTTCTTCAGCGCGTCTGGCAGGTATTATTGAGCTAGTCGAGGCGAATAAAATTAGTTTTGCGGTGGCCTCGCAACAGCTTTTTCCAGAGATGCTCAAAAGCGATAAGTCTGCCCAAGAGTTAGCCCAAGAGCTTGACCTCTTGCACGATAGCAGCGAGGATACGATTTCCCCGATTGTAGAGGGGATCATCGCAGAGTTCCCCGACAAAGTAGCCGCCTACAGAGCGG
>CAZNAK010000039.1:0-11174 GCA_964570645.1 uncultured Cytophagales bacterium
ATTGATCAGCTCAAGGCGTTGCCCCGCTTGTTGCTGATTTCGCTGGGCTTCCTGTTCGTGTAGCTGGTTATAAAAATCCGTACGATCCTCAATTAGCACTTCAAGCAAAATAATCTGTTCGCGTGTTTGTAGTGTGATCGAAAGATCTATGATCAGACGGACGTTACCTAACGCCAAAGCTTCGTCGTAAAGGCGTAGGGTTTCCTTGTCTTCAAGGCGTTGGAAGAGCTTTGCGCGTGTTCCGAGTACTGAAAAGTGTTGAAAGATCGACCCTTCAAGAGTTTTGAGGGGTAGCAGCGTTTCACAACTGGCCAATAGATGCCCTTGCAAATCAAGGCGAAGGAATTGGAATCGAGGCGCGAGTTGTTCGTATTTTTCCTGCACAGTCTAGGCGTTTTTTTGCGCAATCCGCAGTTTTGCACTTCGCGCTCTAGGGTTTTCCTCATACTCGGAGGCATTTGCGGTCAGTGGTTTGCGGGTTAGCGGCTTTAGTGGGCGCAAGATATTTCCTTTCAGGTCTTGCTCCAACTCTCCTTTAAATTTTCCTTTTTGCATAAAGCTTTTAACCAATCGGTCTTCCGTCGAGTGGTACGCCATTACGACCAGCCTTCCTTCGGGTTGGAGTACCTCGGGGGTTTGTAAGAGAAAGGATTCCAAGACAGCCATTTCGTCATTAACCGCAATTCGGACTGCCTGAAATGCCTGCGCGAAATACTTGAACTCCCGGCGTTTGGGAGCTATGGGTTCAAGGAGATTTTTAAAATCTAGCGTTGTTTCGAGTGGCTGCTCGGCGCGTGCACGAACAACCTGACGCGCTAACGTCTTTGCGTTACGGATATCGCCATACATCCCAAAAACGCGATGAAGTTCGGCCTCCTCGGCTTCGTTCAAAAAGGTTTTGGCAGAAAGCGGCTGCCCTTGGTTCATTCGCATATCAAGTTCGGCCTCCTCACGGAACGAAAAACCCCGTTGCCCTGCGTCCAACTGATGTGAAGAAACCCCTAAATCTGCCAAAATGCCATCTACCTTCGGGAACCCGTACAGCTTCAAGAACTTAGTCAGGTACTGGAAGTTGCTGGGCACAAAAGTAAAGTTCTCAAACGCCCAATTCTTAGCATTTTCCTGTGCGTCACTATCCTGATCAAAGGCAAGCAAATGCCCACCTTGTGTGAGTTTGGCGTTGATGGCACGGCTGTGTCCTCCTCCACCAAAGGTTACATCTACGTACACGCCGTCGGGTTTGATTGCAAGTCCTTCCAGACACTCCTTCAACATTACAGGTTTATGATAACTCATCGTAGCAGACTTTTTGGCAAGTTACCTTATTTTGTGTGGAAGCGGAAACCGTTTTTTAGGCTTACAGGTAGCTAAGAGAACTCAAACATAGCACCCAACGTAAACAAGTTTGCTCGGTGAATAGATTTTGATATACTTTTTTTGTTCCGAATACTCCCACATGCACTAAACAATAGAAGTTCTTGAAACCTTCGCAACCTTCCAAAAATTTTATTACTCAGCCTTACTTTCACAAAAGATTCCCTATCTTGATAATCACTTCACCAACATATTACATTTATTATGAACAGACTTACATTAGAAGAATACGTTCACATCAAGCGTCATGCTTTTAGGGCTGATGTTTTTTTCTTACACCTCTGTCTGGGGGCAGTATCCAATCAGAAGTATCCATAGCGGTTTCTCCCGCGCAAGCCCAAGAGGATGAACGATGATTACTACTACGTACGTGGTGCTGCGGCTTCGTTTAGTGGAACTCAAGGATCTATTGTATGTAATTCCTGCCGGACAGACAAGCGCGACATTAGCGCTACAAACACAGCAAGATGCGATAGATAAGAGTGATGGAACGATCATTATCGCGATTGTACAAGAGCCTTAACTTTACTGCTGAGGAGTAACTAAAGCCCCCTGGATCAACACTAGGGGGCTTTTCTTATTTCAGCGTCTCCAAAACACCTTCCACATACTGGCGGTCATTCGAGAGGCGAGCTACTTTATTCTGCCCACCCAGCTTCCCACGCGATTTCATCCATCTGTAAAATGTTCCCTCGGGAACGGCATGGACTTTTGGACTGACCAAAGCAATGTCATAGGCACGCTTTGCATCGTAGTCGGAGTTTACCTGACGGAGGGTTTCGTCTAGTGTCTGCGTGAAGCGCGCCAGATCCTGTGGAGCTTTTTCAAATTCAATGACCCACTCGTGTCCGCCTTTTTCATTATTTTGAATAAAGACAGGAGCCGCCGTAAAGTTCGTCAGGATGGCATCCGTTGCGTCGGCTGCGTGTGTAAGGGCTGTTTCGGCGTTCTCCACCACGACTTCCTCGCCAAAGGCATTCATAAAGTGTTTGGTACGTCCCGTGATGCGGATTCGGAACGGGTTGAGACTCGTAAACTTAACCGTATCCCCGATTTTGTAGCGCCACAGTCCAGAGTTGGTCGTGATCAGTAACGCGTAATTTTTACCCAGCTCGACTTGATCTAATCCAATAGCTTTGGGGTGGTCGTTATCCCATTCCTCTATGGGCACAAACTCATAATAAACACCATTATCTAGGGTGAGCAGCATATCATGAACGTCGCGCTGGTCTTGCATACCAAAAAATCCTTCTGAGGCATTGTAAACCTCCATGTAGTGCATCTTCGGACTCGGAATAAGTTCTTTAAAAAGGGCGCGATAGGGATCAAAATTAACTGCCCCGTGTGTAAAAAGCTCAAGGTTTGGCCATACCTCCGAAATCGTTGACTTACCACTAAGCTCAACCACTTTTTTAATCAGAAATATCGTCCATGTGGGCACTCCCTGAATGCTTGTCACGTCTTCTTCCATTGCGTCCTTTGCCATACGCGTGATCTTCTCCTCCCAGTCACTCATCAAGGCAACCTCCAGGCTTGGTGTCCGCATCCACTCTGCCCAAAAGGGTAAGTTTTGCATAATCAGTGCCGAAATATCGCCACATAAAGTCTTAGGATTAAACGGATTTTCCTGCAAACTTCCCCCTACGGATAAGCCTTTTCCCGAGAAAAGCTCGGTTTCGGGATAGAGGTCAGTGTACACCGCCAGCATATCTTTGCCACAGTCATAATGACATTTTTGAAGGCTTTCGGTAGAGACGGGAATGTATTTGTTGCGCGCATTGGTGGTCCCTGACGACTTAGAAAAACAACGGATCGGTGTGGGCCAAAGCAGCTTCTGTTCTCCTTTCAGGATGCGCTCAATGTAGGGGTAAAGTTCCTCGTACGACGAAACAGGCACTTGCCGCCGGAACTGCTCAGGGTTTTTGATCTGCTCGTAACCGTATTTTTCGCCCCACTCTGTCTGCGTGCCTTGCTTGATCAAGCTTAAAAATTGGCGTTCTTGTGTTTGATGAGGCTGACTGCGGTAGCGTTCTACACGCTCCATCCGAAGGCGGAAAAATTCAACCCCTAGTCGGTTAAGCAATGCTAACATAGGTTTATTAAATCATAATTTCAATATGCGATTTTCCGACATTTTGGGAAACTATGCAAAACCAAGCGTTTGATTTGAACTTATATTTTTATCTTCCGTTTAACTCAAAAAAGATAAAAACAAGTAGTCATGAACGATTTATCACCCACTATAATACTCATCATCGCCACAGTCGCGATTAGCCTTTATGCCGACTCTAAGCCAGAATTTAAAAATAAATGGCTCTTCCATCCCTACACCATTAAACGCCAGAAGCAGTGGTATCGCTTTCTGAGTTCAGGCTTTGTTCATGGTGGCATCCCACATTTGGCGTTCAATATGATTTCACTCTACTTTATGGGCGACCTAATGAACCGCATTTTTATTATTAAGGTGGCAGGAAACTCTTTTGTTGAGGGCACTTTATTTTATCTGGCGATGTACATTGGCGCGATCATTATCGGTAGTTTACCCGCTTATTTTAAGCATCAAGACTCCCCGGATTATGCAGCATTAGGAGCTTCTGGAGGTGTTTCGGGCGTAGTCATTGGGGTGGCCTTGGCCTTGCCACTGGCGGACTTCGGGCTTATGTTTATCCCTGTCCCGATCAAAGCCTTCATTTTTGCTGCTTTGTACATGGCTTATTCGTACTATCAATCCAAAAACGCCAACGATAATATCGGACATGACGCGCACTTGTACGGAGCTTTATTTGGATTGGTGTTTACCGCCTTATCACGTCCTGCCTTTATCTCCGAATTTATCACTCAGATTAGTACTTGGAATCCGTTTGGATAACTGAGATTATTGCAGTCTTAGGGCATAATACCAAATTTTCCTTTGGTAAATGTGGTGTTTTATAGTTAAATTTAAAGCAAATAAACCTTTTAATTCTACTTACTGTTTGACTTTTTATCTAGCAATTTAAACTTGTTGAAAATCACGTTTAACCATGATTAACCAGAAAGTACTTGTATTAAATGCCGATTTTCGAGCCTTGTCCGTTTGCTCCGTGCCCAAAGCTTTTTTATTAGTCTATTTAAATAAAGCCGAGATCGTCAATAAGGCAGACGGAAAAGCCCTACGTACCGTGAGTACAAGCTTTCCGATGCCTTCCGTGATTCGTTTGTTGCGCTACGTCAACATGCCTTATCGTGGGGTAGTGCTCTCGCGACAAAATATCTTTAAACGAGATGCCTACCAGTGTGTTTATTGCGGTGCCAAGAATAATCTGACCTTGGATCACGTCGTTCCGCGTTCCAAAGGAGGAAAAACCTCTTGGACCAACCTAGTGACAGCTTGTCAAGAGTGTAACTCCAGAAAAGGTGACTTAACACCCGAAGAAGTCGATCTCAAGTTACCTTACGAGCCTTTTCGCCCTTCTTTTGTGATGTTCCTCAAGGAGTTTTCACGGATAGGCGAAGAAAACTGGAAAGATTTTCTGACGCACTAGTGCGACTAGTCCGAACTAAGGATACTTCTGGAAAAGGTTATACTTTAGTTATCCGTTGATAGGTAAGCATACTGATCTGAAGTTTGTGCTATAAAAAAGACCGTTTGCCAAAAAGTCTTTTTTTGTAATCTGTAAGGGCGAAGGGCTTCAAACGTTCATTTTACAGCAATCGAGAAGGACAGAATAAAGTTTTGCTATCTTTGAATGAGAAATTTGCAAACAAATCAATCACAAATATGAGTCTTGAAATCTTCACACAAAAAGTACAAACCCTTGCTCAAGAAAAAAGCGAAGAGCTAAACGCTACCGTTAACTTTGCTACTGAGGAGGGCGTAGTTTTTTTGGATGCTACCAAATCACCCGCAATAGTCAATAACGACGAAGGACAAGAGGCGGCCTGCACCATTAAGCTCAAAACTAAAGACGGCATCCGTATGATGGATGGCAACTTAAGTGCCGTAACTGCCTTTATGACTGGCAAGCTCAAAATTACAGGAGATATGGGTATTGCGATGAAAGTCTCAAAAATCATTGGATAAACGCAAGTACACCATCTAAAAGAAGAGGCAGGGCAGAATGTTCTGCTTTTTTTGTTTCCCATAAGTTCTATCATTGAGCATAAAGTAAATATCGAGTGTTATGGTAACCTTCGGTGCAGACTTTACGAGGAACGGTCTGTACCGAGGGTTTAGCCGCTTTTATGAGTCTCTCCATGCAAGTTTTTCCGTTTCCTGACAGATTCTCACATTGTCTTGTAGCTAAAAATATGTATCTTTGTTAGATCAAAATAATAGCGTTTGATAAAAAAAATGGAGAACAACGGACACGCGACTAATCAGCCTCTCACCGACGATGTGATTTCACTCTCGGGGCTTTACGAAAACTGGTTCTTGGATTATGCTTCTTACGTAATCCTTGACCGTGCTATCCCACACCTCAATGATGGGCTAAAGCCTGTGCAGCGGCGGATTCTTCACGCGCTCTACGAAATGAACGATGGGCGTTTTCATAAGGTGGCCAATGTCATCGGACAGACGATGCAGTATCATCCGCACGGTGATGCCTCTATTGGCGAGGCATTGGTGAACTTGGGACAAAAGGATTTACTCGTAGATACACAGGGAAACTGGGGCGACATCCGTACGGGAGACCGCGCGGCTGCACCGCGTTACATCGAAACCCGGCTTTCTAAGTTCGGGCTGGAAGTGTTGTTCAACCCACAAACCACCGAATGGCAGCTTTCTTATGATGGAAGGAAGCGCGAGCCTGTTACACTGCCCGTAAAGTTCCCGATGCTACTTATGCTCGGGGTAGAAGGAATTGCCGTTGGGCTGGCAACCAAGATCATGCCTCACAATTTTATTGAACTTATTGACGCGTCCATCAAAGCACTCAAAGGCAAAAATTTTGACCTCTATCCAGACTTTCCTACGGGTGGTACGGCAGACTTCTCAGATTATAACGACGGCAAGCGCGGCGGAAAAATTAAAGTACGTGCAAAAATCGAAGAAGTAGATAGCAAAACGCTCACCATTCGTGAAATCCCGTACGCAACCACAACGGATAGCCTGATTAACTCCATTCTTAAGGCTAATGACACAGGAAAAATAAAGATCAAAAAAGTCATTGATAATACAGCCAAAGACGTTGAAATCCTTGTCAAACTGGCAAGCGGTACCTCGCCCGATAAGACCATCGCCGCACTGTATGCTTTTACGGATTGTGAGGTCTCGATCTCGCCGAATGCCTGCCTGATTGTAGGAGAAAATCCAAAGTTTTTGGGGGTCAAGGAAATCCTGCGTTTATGTACCGAAAACACAAAACAACTCCTGAAACGAGAGTTGGAAATTCGTCGGAAGGAACTGCAAGAGAAGATATTTTTCCTTTCGTTGGAAAAGATTTTTATCGAAAACCGTATTTACCGTCAGATAGAAGAAGCCGAAACATGGGAAGAGGTCTTGCAAACGATCCACGCGGGGCTAAAGCCGTATCTGGATGAGTTTTACCGACAAGTAACCGACGAGGACGTAACTCGCCTGACCGAAATACGCATCAAACGCATCTCAAAGTACGACGCTAACCGTGCCGACGACCAGATGAAAAAGTTTCGCGGTGAGCTTGAAGAGGTCGAGTTCAACCTTGAGCATCTCGTGGGCTATGCCGTCAACTACTTCAAAGGTTTAAAAGATACATTTGGAAAAGGACGCGAGCGTAAAACTAAAATTGCCGCTTCTTTTGACGAGATCGAAGCCGCCGTAGTGGCAGAAAATAACGTAAAGCTCTACGTCAGTCGAAAAGAGGGGTTTGTCGGGACAGGACTTAAAAAAGAAGAGTTTGTCTGCGACTGCTCAGATATTGATGACATCATCGTCTTTCGTAAGGACGGTGTGGCAAAGGTCTCTAAGATTGCGGATAAGCTGTTTATGGGCAAAGACATTATTTACGTGGATGTTTTCCGTAAGGGTGACGAGCGTATGGTCTATAACCTTGCTTATCTGGATGCCAAAACGGGGCGTAGTATGGTCAAACGCTTCCAAATTCTTGCCGTGACCCGTGACCGCGAATACGCACTTATTAGCACTGCGAAAGGCTCTAAGGTCTTGTACTTTACTGCTAACCCCAACGGGGAGGCAGAGGTCGTCACGGTGCAGCTTACGCCAGGAAGTAAAGCGCGTCAAAAAACGTTTGATTATGACTTTGCAGACCTAGAAATTAAAGGCCGTGGTTCCAAAGGAAACATCCTCTCTAAGTATCCTGTTCGTAAGGTTACCCTCAAAGAAAAAGGGCAATCTACGCTTGGTGGCTTCCAGATTTGGTACGACCCGCAAGTCGGAACCCTAAATACCGATGAAATTGGGGAGTCTATCGGAACATTTATGGGAACCGAAAATATTTTGGTGATCTACAAAAACGGCTCCTACGAAATGACAGACTGCGAACTCACCAACCGCTATGATTTCGAGAAAGTCGCACATATCACCAAACTTGATCCTGAGATGATCGTCACGGTGGTCTATTACGATGGCGAAAGCAAAACACATTACCTCAAACGTTTCCAGATTGAGACCAGCACACTCAACAAAAACTTTGAGTTCATCAATCAGCACCGCCGCTCAGAAGTACTGGGAGTCAGTACAGCCGACGATGCCGACCTTGAAATCGAGTACAAAGAAAAGCCACGTGCCAAAGACACAAAACAGATGATTTATAGAGCCAGCCAACTTGAAGACGTGAAAGGTTGGAAAGCCATCGGAACAAAATTATCCGAGCCGAACATCAAAAAAATCAGCCTAAGCGATGTCCGTAAGATAAAGGCAGTCCCGATGCCTGATGAGGAGAAAACGCAAGGCGGTCTCTTTTGAGATTTGCGGAAACTTCCCGTCAGGAGGTATCCATTTTTTTGGGTGGGGAGACGTGATAAAGAGTCACCGATACCTCAACGCGCCTCGTGCTGCCAAAAAGCACATAAACGTATAAAACCAGACTAATGCAGCAAAAAACAGGTAGCTCGAAATGACGATGGAGTAGCTCTCAGGGGCAAACCCAAGTATGTAGGGATCAAAGATGAACAAAGCAAAGACCGCCACAGTAATAAAAAGCTGATAAACAACCGTCCAGCCTGAGGAAAAGTCCGAAATTTTGATGTTAGCACGCGTACGAAAAAATAGGTAAATCACCACTCCCAAAAGCCCCATTGTGCCAAGAGTAAGCCAGAAATTTTCGTCAATACTTTCTTTGTTTGCCTCCATATATCCGGGGATATACAAGATCGCACTGACCAGGTGCGTTGGGATTAATACAAAGAAGGTGCCCCAAAAAAGTAGCCTCGCCCGCCTCTGTCCCCGAATGGCATCCGTATTTCGTTTACTTTTTGCTTTAAGAATTTGCCGCCACCAGACCATTAACTTTATCAACCTAAAAGTGATAAACTGACCTGCCACCAATCCGAATGCTGCTCCTATCATCACCAAAGGCGTATAACGATTGTAATAAGCGATCAAAAAGGCAGGGAGCATCGTACCCAAGCTCAGCAAAGGCAACAAAAAGTAGGAATAAATCAATACCCAGGTGTAAGCACTATTTTTAAACGTCTGCAGGCCCCTTGTAGGCTGAGGTGTCTTTGGGGCTTGCCCTTGTTTTTGAGCTTGAGACGCTTTTTCGCGTTTCTCGGCGGGCGCATCTACTGTGTTCTCCATGATATGCTGAAAAAGCTCCAGATCGCTCCAGTACTCGTTATGCGCTGCCCCGGGAACGGTATATCGATTGTACACAGAGTCCTCTTCAAGTGTAAATACTCGATTGTAAGCTGTTTTTTCGCTCAAAATATCCAGTGCGTGCCCTACCGGGTCTTGTTCGTCGCAGTAATTGTAATGACGAATTCTGTGCAGACGTTCAGGTAAATAGCCTGCTCCGTCGTTTAAGAAAGAGTCATCCAGGTAGCGATAATTGTTCATCCAGATTGTCAAAAATTTATCAATCGGGGAACCCAATGTGATGAACGCATCTACGTTATCGACCCAGCTCTCGCCAAACCGATCATTTCGTACCAACATATCATCGGTATTATATCCCGTAAATGGTAAGTTGGGTAAATCCACGCTACGCTCCATAACCTTATCGACTTTAAAGTGGGCATACATAAGGGCATCTAAGGACATGACTGTACCCAGACTATGGGCGATGATGGTATAACGCGGGCGAATCTCGTTGCCTGTTTCGGCTTGAATGTATTGCTTATCTAGCTGATAGTTCTTGCGATGTTCTTTTTCGATATGCTCAAAAAGTTGATGAAATCGCTTTGTCGCTTGCCCACGGATCACCGAAAACTCGCCATAAAGCTGAATGTCACATATGTACTTTTCAAATACCTGCACGCCTAGTCCTCTCAGCCTGAGATTGATCAGCGTTTCGAGCAAAGTCAAAGACTCTTTGAGACGATACAAAACAGGCAGTACCCATCCCTCACCGGTCGGTAAGGTTTTATGTGCCTCTAGGGTTTCGAGGCGACCAATCAGGCTGCCCGCCCACTGTCCCAAAGGCTGGGCTACGCGCTCGTAGTGGGACTGCATGATATCCGCCCATTTTCCATCTACGAAACGAATATTTTCGCCCGTCTTGCTCGGAATGCCAACAAATGGGCTTAAAGGGGTTCGAGGGCGCGGTTTTTCACGCGGAATCCCCTCAAACTCTGCCCACGGCTTTCCAAAATAAGTCGTACTGCCGCGTTTGAACTCATTTTCACCTGTCTGTGAGGTCACCATACCAAGAGAAATAATGTGCCTTCGGGTAGGCTGTTCTTGATCTTGGCGCACTTCTGCCATCCGATTAATGACAGGAAGGACGGTCTCGTTGGCACGCTGCTCGCCGATGCCATGAAAGACGACGACGTACTCGATGTGTTCTGTGGTTCGCATAAGAAGCCCTAAATTAGATAAAAATATTTTCAGTAAGTACATATCCGCCTCTTTTCCATCCGGAATGTAGTCGGTGAAGACACCCGACTACGGCGAATAAGTGCCAGACCGCCCGTTTAAAAATCCAAAAGGTAAACATTCTCGTAGTTGTAACATTGTTGACCTGTACATCAGGCTTCTAGTCCGATCAAATGATCTCTAATAATCTCATATGTAGAGATTCACGGTTGTGAATCTTTTTATGGGTTTAGACGCACAACAGTGCGTGTCTACAAATCCACAGTATTAAATTCCAAGTGATCAGACTACTAGTCTGATTTGAACGCAATACAGGCTGGAAGCCTGTGGTACAAACTAATCTAAAATCATTAAATTGACAGCATTGAGCATTTCGGTAGCGGGCAGCTTGGTACTTAATGCACAGCCACGTGGCTACTCCTATCGCTTCGTTTTGATGAGTACTCGTTTTTTGAACTTTTCTTCCTACCTTTAGCAGATGAACTTTTGTAGTGATTGTGGTAGCAAACAGCTCCTTAGGCAAATCCCTAAGGGCGATAATCGTGAACGGTACGTTTGCCAGGACTGTGGGATGATACATTATCAAAACCCAAAAATTGTGGCGGGCTGCATTGTCACCTGGAATGGTAAAATATTACTCGGCAAACGTGACATTGAACCTCGACGCGGGTTTTGGAACATTCCTGCGGGTTTTCTGGAGCTTGGTGAGACTCCTCGTGAGGGCGCGATTCGTGAAACGCAGGAGGAAATGCTTGCCCAAATCGAGCTTCAACGCTTGCATAGCGTTTACTCGATTAATCATGTGGGGCAAGTGTATATGATTTTTTTGGCTAAACTCAAGTCT
>CAZNAK010000040.1:0-2972 GCA_964570645.1 uncultured Cytophagales bacterium
GATGAACCGAAAAAAGGGTAGGGGTTAAGCAATTTTTCCTAACGAGACGTAGGAACTCCACAAAAGTAAACGAGTATCTCGTATGCTGAGATTCTTAGCGCGTGTAACTACTTAAAGCATGAGAATTACGCCAGACTACTCCCTCTAATAAGCGTTACTACACACCCGTCTAACTCGCCAATTCCTTCAAACGCTTCTGCTCCCGAATAGCAGGCTCCACCTCGCGGCTATCTGGTGTAGAAATTTCCTCGAAGGCATTGCTGGTGAACATTGCCAACAAAAACAGCACCGTCCAGGCCAACAATAAAGGCACAAACGTAATGGGCAAAAACAACTTATACTCATTGATAAGCTCATCGAACAAGTGCCCAAAGCCTCCATTAATTTGATGCGCCTTATAAGATGCCAGACGAATCAGGTACGTTGCCACACGACGGATATCGTTAGCAACCAAAATGATAGCGGGAAAGGTGGTCAGAATGAAAATTGTTCCCAGAAATACGCCATAAGCTACCGAAATCGCCATAGGAATCAGGAACTGTGCTTGTGCGCTGGTCTCCAAAATAAGCGGATACAGTCCCGCCACAGTTGTGATAGAAGTTAGCAGGATCGGGCGGAAACGTGAAATGCCTGCCTCCAGAACTGCCTTGCGTGCTGTTCCCCCCTCACGGAGATTGATGTTATATTTTTCCAGAAAAACCACCGCATCGTTTATGATGACCCCCGCCAGTGCTAGTACGCCAAGATTACTAAACAGCGAAACAGGGCGCGTAACGTGGATAAGCGTTTCGATACCATGCCCCAAAACCGCGCAGTAATAACCAATCGGAATCATTGACAGGATTAAAAACGTCTGGGAAAACGAACGAAATGCAAGCGTTAGCAGCAAAATAATAATAAAGATAACCACAGGTAAAATCTCCTTCAAGGATTTGGCAACCTTCGCCGACCGCTGTGCCTGACCTCCTTCACGAGTACTCAGGCTTGGGTATTTTGCCAGCAGTTTGGGTAAAAAGTCTGCTTTGAGTACCGAAATGATAGCACTGGGATCGTCATTGGGGTCTTTGAACTCGGCATCTACGACAATCTCGCGTTTGCCGTTGTAGTGGGCAATATCAACAATGCCGCGCTCGGTAGTGTAAGTAAGCAGCTCATTGACGGGGTACTCACTGCCCGCCTCTGTTTTGATTTTCATGTCTTCGAGTTGCCCCAAGCTCTTGCGGTCAGATTCAGGATAGCGTACCCAGACTTTTACTTCATCCGATCCTTTCTGTAAACGTTGGACTTCCTCCCCAAAAAAGCCTTGTCGGATCTGCTGGGTAATTGCATTGTGGTTCAGTCCCAGAAAGTAGGCTTGCGGCTCAAGTTCGAGTTGCAGCTCACGCCGCCCTACCTTGTTGTTATCACCAATATTTTTAAGTCCAGGAAAAGTAGCTAGCTCGGCTTTGAGTTCTTCTTTTGCCTTTTCAAGTTCTTCGGGATTGCTTCCTAAAAGGCTGATCGAGATTGGCTTCCCGAACCGATTTGCTCCGCCTACCTGAAATTTTTCGGCCTCAGGGACTTGACCAATCAGCTTACGCAAACGGTTGGAAAGAGCAATCGTGGAGGTGTATGTACGTTCTTCGATATCTAGCGGAAAAATTGTCACGCGTCCTGTGTGCGAACCTGTTTCGGCTACTCCGCCTCCCGAACTTCCCAAAATCATTTGGGTCATGCGAATGAAGTCTTTCTCCTCGCCGTACTCTTCTTTAAGTGCCCCATTCATTACCCAGGTCAGGCTATCGAAGCGTTTGAGGTAAACTAAAACTTTGTCCTCGGGCGTACCGGGCGTGAAGGCAATATTTACCTCAAACGTATCGGGTGGAATACTCGGAAACAGCGTTCTACCAATAAAGCCGCCCGCAAACAAAGAGCTAACCAGCATAACAAATACAACAGGCAGAACCGCGTAGATGTAGCGATAACTCAGGATATGCTCAAGGGCTTTTCCGTAAAGCTGAAAACGCGCATAATCGACAACTTGAGTGATCTTACGACGTAGCAGGCTTGGCTTTGACTTCTCGCGAATGACAAGGTGTGCAGGAAGCACCAAAAACGCCTCAATGAGCGAAACCAACAAACAGGCCATCACGACAACGGCCATCTCAAAGAAAAACTCAAAGCCGTCAAGCATAAGTAAGGGGACAAACGCGACTACGGTTGTTAGTACCGAAGTAAAAACAGCTCCCATCACTTCCATTGTCCCGTCGATAGCGGCTTTGACGGGGCTTTTTCCTTTTTCGAGATGCGCGTAAATATTTTCTGCGATCACGATGCCATCATCTACCAAAATCCCGACGACCAGAATCATCCCAAAAAGCGAAACTACGTTAATGGTTACGTCCATCAACGAAGCCACAAGCAACATACCCATAAATGAAATGGGAATCCCGAGCGCGACCCAAAAAGCAAGGCGCAGATTGAGAAAAAAGCCCAAGCAGAGTACGACAAGCAACAAACCTACTTTTCCGTTGTCGATGAGGGTAGTGAGCCGCTGGTCAAGGTAGGTCATGGAGTTATAAGCAATCTTTAGCTGTACCGCTTGATTTTGCTGATTAAACTCCTCAACGTATTCTTTTACGTAGTTCGAGATTTCTTCTAGGTCTTCCTCGGGGAGTTTGGTCACTTCGAGCTGAACGCCCGTTTTTCCGTTGATATACAAATCGTTAGGAATGTCAGCGAACTGTTCTCGGATGGTGGCAATGTCCCGCAGAAAAAGCTTACTTCCGTCGGGGTTTGCTCGCAAGATAATGTCTCCGATTTTTTGTGCTAGCTTCTCTTTTGCCCGAGACCGAATGAGAATTTCTTCATCTTTCGACTTGATACTTCCCGCCGAAATATCGCGGTTATTTGCTCGAACGGCGTTAGCGATCTGCGTAAACGTTAACGCATAACGAGAAAGCGTCACTTCGGGGATTTCAATAGAAATTTCA